>JARGFH010000019.1 GCA_029210695.1 Acidimicrobiia bacterium | reverse complement strand
GAACGCAAACTCGCTGAAGGTAAAACAAAGAAAGAAGCGATCCGGGTACTGAAACGGCGCCTCTCCGACGTCGTCTACCGCCACCTGACCACCGACCAGCAGCAGCGTTAGGGCCCGGGGGGCACCCAGGAACGACTCTGCCGCGTGCGTGACCGGCGTTGCATCCTGAATCGCCGGCTCTTCCGCTCAGCCACCCCGGGCCACCCCCAAACCTACACCCCACGATCACCTCGGTCACGGCCGAGCGGCACCAACGCGCCCAAAAACCCCCTTGACAACCAAACAGGCATCGTTCGGCTCGGGTGAGCCTGGAGGGCGATATCGCCCATATTTCGTGGTCGGTGCGGTCAGTCGTGCGCGCTGGTAGTGGTGGCGGTTGCGCGAGATCAGGCGAACATGATTCGCCAGCCGGCCCAGCCGATCGCTGCGCCTATCGTGTTGAGCAGAAGGTCATCGACATCGAACGCGCGATATGGGAACCCGACCGCAACGGAGATGCCTATCTGCGTGAGCTCGATACCGAGCGACACTGCGAAGGCCCCGAGCAAGGTTGCTAGCCGGTGGAATCGGGCACCGACGACCGGTAGGAGGAACCCCAGAGGAGCCAGGAGGAAAAGGTTCCCGATCAGCTGGCGAATACCGCTTTCCTGAGCGTCGGCGAGCTGCTGACTGATCGTCGCGAGCGGCACCAGGTTCGACCAAGGCCATCCTGGTGGGACGGCCCCGAACCCTCCAGATAGAAGGTTCGGTCCCCGGAGGGATCACGGTCCTTGGCGTACTGGCCGTCGTAGGCCCGGGCGAAGGACGGCGTGTAATCGTTGTCCATCAGAGTGGATGCTACGGAATTTGTATCGATGCCGGACGCCCCCACGCAACCCATGTTCGCTTTCCCCGATCACCGCACAGCCCGGTGGGCTAGAGCTTTCCCACCTGCTCAAAATGTGCCGGTATGCGCGGTTGACCGTGCGAGGCAATTTGTAACACATTCTGCAATCGGTGCGGTGTGGTCGGCAGCCAATCACCTTCCAATCATGTATCACGCGTCATACACTCGTCTCATGCCAGACATTTCGATCCGCGAACTACGCAACCACGGCGGTGCCGTCGTCGACCGCGTCGCCAAAGGTGAGCGGCTCACCATCACCCGATCCGGAAGACCTGTCGCCGAACTGCGACCCCTCGGTCGGCAGCCAGTTCAACTTGATGTGATCATCGCACGGCGCCGGCAGCTTCCACACCTCGACCCGGTCCAACTACGCAAGGACCTCGATCGGGTCCTCGACCCGTCCGTGTGATCTCGTGGCCCGTGGGATTCTCGATACCGGCACCCTCATCCTCCTTGGGCGTCTCCACGAAACCGACGCCCTCCCCGATGAACCACAGATCACCGCAATCACACTCGCCGAACTCTCGGTCGGGCCGCTAGTAGCCAGCAACGACCAGGAACGCGCCGCCCGCCAAGCCCACCTGCAACAAGCCGAAGCTGATTTCGACGCGCTCCCATATGATGCAGCAGCTGCCCGCAGTTTCGGCCAAGTCGCCGCCTCTTTGCGAACAGCCGTACGCAAACCGGCAGCACGCGCCTACGACGCCATGATCGCTGCAGTCGCCCTAGCCAATGACCTACCCATCCACACCTGCAACCCGCACGACTTCACCGGCATCAACGGGCTGACCGTTGTCGCCGTTGCCCACCCCGACCAATAACCACACCGGGGGGCCGGCGTCGGCCAGCACGACCAGCACCGACAGCAAGGGGGTTTGTTGCCGTTCTCGATCTCGGCCAGATAGCTGTAGGAGACGCAGACGCTCTCTTCGCATCGGTCCCTGGGGAGCGAACACCGAAGTGGTATCCGTGGTTCGCTCGAGACGACTAGTGCGTGCCGGATGCGATCGCGTGCCTCTCTCGTTGCGTATGCTGTCGACACGATGATTGACTCAACCCCCGTGTGGCTGAAGAAGGCCGCTGCGTTCAGCTGGCGCTACCTCCTGGTTCTCGCCGCGGTCTACATCACGTTCCGAGCGGTGGCTGTCGTCAAGGTGGTCGTACTGCCGATCATCCTCGGTCTGTTCGCAGCGTCTGTGCTCAGCCCGCTGGCCCAGCGGCTCAAGGCGCGAGGGTGGTCGCCTGCCCTCGCCACCTGGGGGACGATCCTCGGTCTCGTCCCGGTCGTCGCTCTGTTCGTCCTCTTCCTGGTTCCGTCGTTCGCAGACGGAATCGAGCCGCTCGGTGAGGCCCTGGACGAGTCGGTGCAGTGGGTGACGGAATGGTTGAGCGAAGGCCCGCTCGGGCTGTCGCAAGCCGACATCGAGGGCCACATCGACGATGCGATTGCTCAGATCCAGAACAATGCAGGAGCGATCACCACCGGTGTGCTCGGTGGGGCGACCGTCGCCTTCGAGATCGTCACCGGTCTCGTCCTCACGCTGCTGGTGACCTTCTTCTATCTGAAGGACGGCGACCGGGCGTACCAAGGACTGTTGCAGCGGGTGTCCGACCCGGATCGCACTCGACGCGGCCTCGAGGCCGCCTGGCGGACGCTGTCGGGCTACGTCCGCGGTCTCGCCATTGTGGGACTCATCGACGCGATCTTCATCGGGATCGGTCTGGCGATCGTGGGAACGCCGCTCGTCCTGCCGCTGATGTCGCTGGTGTTCATCGGCGGGTTCTTCCCGATCATCGGTGCCTTCATCTCTGGACTGCTCGCCGTGGCGGTGTCGTTCGTGAGCGGAGGTGGCACCGACGCGCTCATCATCCTGGCCGTGGTGGTCGGTGTGCAGCAGTTCGAGGGCAACGTTCTCCATCCGATCGTCTTCAAGAAGGCGCTCTCCCTCCACCCGTTGCTGATTCTCCTTGCCATCGGTGTGGGTGGCGTGGCCTTCGGCATCGTCGGGGTCTTCCTGGCGGTACCGCTCACCGGTATGGCCATCGCCGTGCACCAGGCGGTCTCCGATGATCCAGAGTCCAGCGTGGTCAACCTGCTCACCGATCGCCCGTACGAGACCACCGGCCGCCTGGAGGCGCTGATCGCCGAGCGCGTCGAAGGATCTGAGAATGTATCCGAAGAGGACGACGACGTCGAGGACGGCCACCGACCAGAGTGAAGCCGGATCGACCCGGACTCCGACCTGGGAAGCCGGGACGAGGAGCTCCGGGCATACATCGACGTAGCGGGTCCGCCGGTAATGTGCATGAACTATGACCGAGACGGATCCAACCGGGGCCGGAACGACAGGCGAGCGCAGCGCTGTGGCAGATGTGCTCCGAGTGATCATTCGAGCTCCTGCCGACCTCGATGCCACCCTGCAGACGATCCTCGACCATGCAGTTCGGTTGTGCCGGGCCGATAAAGGTTTCGTCTACCTCCGCGACGGTGACGTCTACCGACATAGGGTCGACCGGGGTGCACCCCCGGAAGTCGTGGACTTCAACATCGCCAATCCCATACACCCCACTCGGGGCACCATCACCGGTCGCACCGTTATCGAGCGTCGAGCTGTTCACATTCCGGACATTTTCGAGGATGTCGAGTACGAATACTGGGAGGCGCAGAGACTGGGCGGGTTCAGGTCGCTGTTGTCGGTCCCGATGTTGCTCGACAACGACGTCGTCGGAGTCGTTTCGGTCTGGAGGAGCGAACTGCAACCTTTCGATGATGCGGAGATCGAACTCGTCTCCGTGTTTGCAGATCAAGCCTCGCTTGCATTTGAGACAAGCCGCCTGGTGGCGACCGTCGAACGCCAGCGAAGAGAACTAGCTCGCTATCTCCCGAGCCAGGTTGCCGATCTTCTCACGTCGTCGGACAACGAAGAACTCCTGGCCGGCCACCGGCGCGACATCACCGTCGTGTTCTGTGATCTCAGAGGTTTCACCGCGTTTTCGTCGACGGCGGAACCGGAGGAAGTGATCGGCGTTCTGGCCGACTACCACGAACACATGGGACGCCTGATAGTCGAGGCCGGCGGCACTCTGAGCGACTTCGCCGGAGACGGACTCATGGTGTACTTCAACGACCCGGAGCCAATGGAAGATCACATCGACCGTGCCATTGCCATGGCCCGCAGAATGCAAAGCGCCTTCCTGCCTCTTTCGGAGGAGTGGCAGCGGAGCGGCCACGATCTTGGACTTGGTGTCGGGATCGCTACCGGGTTCGCGACCCTAGGCCGCATCGGGTTCGAGGACCGTTTCCACTACGGGGCAATCGGCAGCGTCGTCAACCTGGCGGCGCGACTCTGCGGCGAGGCCGCGGCCGGAACGATACTCCTGAGCCAGCGAACTCGAGCCGGCGCCACCGACGTCGAGGAGACGTTGGAGATTGGGCCACTCGAGCTGAAAGGGTTCAGCCAACCCGTGCCCGCCTTCAAAATCGAAACGGCACCCTGACACCGGACCAGTCATTGCCGCCGCGCCCACGAATGTGACGATTTCGGCCCGGCGCTGAGTGATCCACTTCAAGGAATCCGCCGGAAGCACCCGACGCTTTTCTGGCCAATCGTCCCTGAGCCCGCGGGCCTCATCACGGACGGGCATCATGTCGAGGCCGGTTCCTCAGCATCGAAGCACGGGCCTTTCGGGCCTTATCCGCGTCAGGGGCGGGCCACGAATATGAGCTCGTTGCCCTCTCCGATGGGGGTCCCGTCGAAGTCGCCGTAGCGTTCCACCACCTCATAACCGGCACGGGCCAACAGGTGCTCCAGCTCAAATCGGTAGAACCAGCGCAAACGGATGTCGTTGGTATCTTCAGAGACCTTCTTGTTCTCGCGCCAGCCTTCGACCCGGAAGACGGCATGCAGGACCTGAGTGCGATGGTTGTGGGTGACTCTGGTGTAACGCCTCATGGACAGGTCCCCCTCCGTCCACTCGATGTCCAGATACTCGGCCAGGCCACCTTTGGCGATGTAATCCAGATTGGGATCGAAAACGTCGAAGGCCAGCAGGCCCCCGGGAGCAAGATGGTGGCGAGCACGGTCCAAAAAGGCGAGCTGATCGTCCACGGTGTACAGATGCTGAAAGGCGCGGAAAGCGCTGAAGATGAGAGCGAAGCGCTGGGGGGCGAGATCAAAGGAGCGGGCGTCGCCGAGGACGAAACGTAGATCGGCGGGCAGGCCCTTGCCACGGGCGACCTCCAGCATGCTCTCGGAGGCATCCAGGCCGACGCACTCGAAACCCTCTTGGGCGATGGGCAAGAGCACCCGGCCGGTGCCGCAACCCACCTCCAGGATGGGACCGCCCGTACGCCGGGCCAGTTCCAGATAGAAGGTTCGGTCCCCGGAGGGATCACGGTCCTTGGCGTACTGGCCGTCGTAGGCCCGGGCGAAGGACGGCGTGTAATCGTTGTCCATCAGAGTGGATGCTACGGGATTTGCATCGATGCCGGACGCCCCCACGCAACCCATGTTCGCTCTCTCTGGTCACCGCACAGCCCCGTATGCAAGGGGCTTCGTACCCGCTCAGTCGTAGGATCGTTGTGTGCGAGCGACCACCCGACAACTCTGGGAAGAGCGCGATCGTCATGAAGGCGATCGGAAGCGTCTCCATACCGTTGTCAGGGAGGTCGTAGACGGAAACACCGTGATATACCCAGGTTCGTTCGTAGACATCGCTCCCTCCTTTGTCTTCCCGTCGGTCACCTACATCGATACGGACAAGAGAACTCCGAGTTTCTTTGCCGATGAAGAAGGCATCACTGAGATCATCGCCAGCGAGGGCGGTTCGCCAACAGCCGAGGTCCGATTCATTCACGGGGACTATCAGGCAGATCTTGGTCTCGCCCCTGAATCATTCGACCTGCTGGTCTCGCTATATGCAGGGTTCGTGGCGAAATACTGCACCTACTACCTCCGGGTTGGCGGCATCCTCCTGGCTGCTCCGAGCCACGGTGACGTGGCCATGGCCTCCATCGACCCCAGGTACCGCCTTGTCAGCGTTATCGAGTCACGATCCGGGAACTACCGGATCAAAACAACCGAACTCGACTCCTACCTGGTTCCGAAGTCTGAAGTAGAGATCACTCCGGCGATGCTCCAAGAACGAAGGCGAGGCATTGCATACACCAGGTCGCCGTTCGGATATCTATTCCAGCGAGTCAACTGAAAACTGACCGTAGCCGGCAACATGCCGCTCCTCGGGTGACATTCCGAGACGCTGGTGTGGGCCGGTATCGCCTAACGAAAGCAGCGTGGTGACGCGCTTTCCTTCCGCCGGATGGACGTCACGCACTTCCCTAGCTTCCGGATCTCCCATCACAGGCACCTCTTTGTTGGTGTAGGTTCGGCTGCGGGCTGGGATCAACCGAGGAGGGACTCAATGGGTTGGTTCACACATCTGCTCGGCGTTGGTGCCGTCTACGCCGCCGCGCTCCCACAGTTCGGCGGGGAGGATCCGCTCGGCGCCGCCCCCGGCCCCGACAACTGGCATCACGAAGGTTTGACTAGAATGGCGGCCCGGGGCTCCGGCTGGTCCGAAGAGGCGGAGAACGCCCTCGCTTTCCACGCCGACTACGTCGACTCCTATCTCTACAACCCACTCTGGTGGTTTGACCTCGCCAACGGCGGAGGGCCGGGACGTCTCCCGGTGGTGATGTCGTCGCAAAGCGAACTCATCAAGGTCCATTTCGACGACCTGTTCCACCCCGAGTCGGTCCGGGCCATGTGGCGTCGCTACCTGTCGGGCACCGCGGCCGCGCTGATCTGGCTCGGCCACGCCTCCAGCGCCCCGAGGGAGCAGCGTATTCGGATGGCCCACAACGCCGTCGGCGTCTCACTGCATGCCATGCAGGACTTCTACTCCCACTCCAACTGGATCGACGACAAAAGACTGAGGAACTGCACCTGGTTCGAAGTCGATCCCGCCGACCGGGCGAAGTTGAGCCTCTGGACCGGCTCGTACGAACTGCCGCACCACCTGGGAATCAAACCCCATGGGGCGTTTCTTTTCGCCTGCACGATCCTCAACCGCATCGGCCCGGTCGGCCGTCGTCTCATGTCGGTGATCTGTCACGCCGCCTCACCCGTCTCGCAGGGCTCGCTGTGCCGGTGGTTCAAACAGTGCCAGGAGGCGGTGCCGCTCACCCCACCCGACGTGGGTGGTATCGATCTGCCCGACGACATCCTGTGGGTCGAGCCGGGCATCAACGTCGACAGCCACTGGCAGGCGGAACTTGGTGTGGACGTGAGGGGCCTGGAAATCACCGGCCGGGAGGCCTTTGATATCGCCTATGAGCTGGCGTATCGAACCTCGTGTCAGTGGCTTCACACCCTCGACCACGTCATGGACGAGGCAGGCCTCCAAGACTTCTGGCAGCAGGTGAAGACCGAGGGCGTGTCGCGAGCCAACTACAAAACCCCGACCGACCCGTGGGAGGACTTCGCTCAGATCCCCTACCGGTTCGTCACCGCCGGCAGCTATCCGCCGGTTCAGGGTCACGACGACACCGAGGACTGGTATCTGCGGCTCCAGATCCGAACCGCCAATACCGGGAATGCGGGCACCGACGCCGACATCGTGCCGTTCGTCAACGGGGTTCGGTACCCGATCCTCGACCACGGGGTGCCGCCCAGCGGCGGGGCGTCGAGCCGGTCACTGTTTCAGACCCTGCTCGGGCACAACGACTTCGAGCGTGGAGACACTGCCGCCTATGTGATCGGACCCATAGACGGTATTCCCAACACGGTGACCCTGCTCAACGATGCCCCGAACGTCGGCGACGTCATCCTCGCCGCCCTCGAAGGGCTGTGGGACACCGTGGTCGGAGTGTTGGAGTCGGTCGTCGACTTCTTCAAGGGCATATGGGGCTACGACGCCGACTTCGTCGACAAGGACCACCAGATGATCAGCGCCGCCACCCTCAATGCACTTGGTCCGGGCGGGAGACACAACTTCTCGTTGCGATGTGACGGCGGTTCAGAAGGCGACTACCGCATCTACGGACATGTGGACGCCACCTCCACCACCGGCACCTTCGGCAATGGTGTGCCGTGGCGTGAGTACCGGGTTCACTTCAGGCAGCTTCATTGCATCGAGGAGTCGGATTGGGATCGATTCTCCAACTCCGACGAGCCGTTCGTGTTGGGGTTGGTTATCCCCCACGGTGGAACCCAGCCGATGATCTCGTGGCGGACCGGCCCCTTCAGCGATGTCGACTCTGGTGAAGACCGGTCGATCAATCGCACCTTCACGGTGCGAGTGCCGCAGCGTTACGGGTTCATCTCGGTGGCGGTGGCCGTCTACGAACATGACGACGAGTCGTCCGGTGACCGCGACGAGCTGCTCAGGGACTTCGCCGGCAACGTGGGCGCCGGCATCGTCGACGCCGAGGACACCTTCTTCGAAACGCTCGGCGAGTCGATCGCGGCGGGTTGGAAGCTTCACTCGGTCGAGGCGACTGCCTTTCGTCGTTCGGAACGCGTCGAGGTGAGAGAGTTCGACTCTCGGACCTTCGATCGTTGGGTGGACGGTGGAGACAGAGTGGACTGGCGTCTTCAGGGCGGACGGACCTGGCGTGCCGACGTGCCCGACACCAACCGATGTGGCTGCGAGGAGCCCGGCGTGGAGTTTGAGCTGCCCAACCTCGACGTCGAGATCCCCCGGCTCGACTTCGGGCCGAAGGTGGAGCAGAACCGGGAGGCGGTAAAGGACGACGGAGCCGTGTTCGAGCTCGACCTGGCCGCAGTAGCCATCAAGTTGAGCCCCCGCTTCGAGGTGGGCATCGACATCGTCGACGAGGTGCGGGTGCCCGAACTCCCCGGCCGTGAAGACATCGACTGTGGCCCGGGCGGGCACCACTCGGAATCGAAGGATAATGACAGCAAAGAGAAGGGGGAACGCAGTGCCAAGTGAGATATCGGTCCTGAGCGGCGATGGCCAATGGAAAGCCGAGATTGAAGCGTTCAAGACCAACCTCTTGTTCTATTCAAGCATCGGCTGCGAAGTGAAGGTCTACCACCGGGAGGAGACCACCAACGTCTGGGGAAACAAGAAGACGGACTGGGTGCGACGCAATGCTGATTCGATCTTCATCCGCAACGTGTACAGCGGAACCGGCCCCGGAACCGGAACGAGAGAGAAGACCTGCACCAATGCATCGAGTTGTGAACTGAAGGAGTGGGCGGTGGGTGTGACCGTCAGCCTTCCGGCCGACTCGGTGACCGACGTTGGTGGTGGGGCCATCCTCGACATCGATAGCGTGGAGTCGACGGTGTCGGTCCGGATCGAGCGCCAGACGCTGAACGGCAACGTCTCGGCCTCGAGCGCATTCTCGGATAGCGGCATCTGGTAGCCGGTCGATGGTTGCGTCGGAGACTGGGTGTCTCCGGGTCGGGACGCTCGGAGACACTCGAATTGCTGCGCGGGGTGGTGCCGGTCGACACCGAGTGCTCCCCACCACCCGCCTTCGAGCGTCTCTTTGACGAGCTGCTGCTTGCTCGAGTTGCCGCGGCGGTCCCGGAGCGGGGCGACACCAAGCGCCTCAGCCAGATTGCCGGGTGGGGTGCGGCGGCCTGCTGGATCACTGCGGAACCGGATACCGAAGACGTGGTCTATGCGGCCGCCGGGGCCTTCAATCTGGCGGTCGCCGTCTTCGACTCGGTGCTGGACCGGGGTCCCGAACGATCGGCGGCCCTGGTTGGATCGCTGGCGCCCCCTCATCTGGCGAGGGTGTTGAATGATCCCGAGCGACAGCGATTCGAGCCGGTTGGGTCCGAGCATGAACCGGTGACCGAGCTCTTCCACGTGGCTCTGGCGGGGTTCGTCGGGCGATGGGGCAACGACCGGGGACATATGTCACTGGCACTCGATCTACTGTCGACCATGTATCGCTCCGAGGTAGGAGAGTCGGATGACCCAATGCCGGCCAAGGCTCTGCCCAGTGCCTTTCTCGGTTTGATGGGCACGAACGACCCAGCACACATCGACATGCATCGGGCGCTCGGTCGTTTCCTGGCAGCCTGGGACGATTGGATGGATCTCGACGAAGACCTTCTCGGTTTCCGGCCCAATAGATACCTCGGTAACCCCCAGGGCTGGAATGTGATGTGCTACCTGGTCCAGGCGGTGAAGCTGGTGGCAAGCAGCCGGGCGCACCGGCCGGTCAGGAGCGACCTGCGCCGGCAGCTGCAAGCCACGATCCACAAGGCGATGGCTCTCGACCACGTTGCCCGCTCCCGCACCTTGGGCTTCGTCGAGGCGCTGCTGCGATGACTCCATCGGAGGTGTGGCGGATGGCCCGGTTTGCCCTCGCCTCCTCGACAGATCGGATACAGGCCTGGCGGAGTCGGGCACCACGTCATTCGCTTGCCTGGCCGGTGCCGTCGGCGGATGTGGCGCCCGAGGCCGTTCGGCTCGGAGCAGAATTCCTCCAGTCGTGTCAGAGAGACGACGGCAGCCTCCGTGGGTTCCAGCTGACGCCGGGAGCATCGGTCGAGTGGATCACGGCGCACGTGGCGCTGGTGACGATGGGGGTCGATGAACTCGCCGACCTCCGCAGTCGGGCCGCGGAGTATCTGCTGAAGGTGGGACCCCTCGACGGGGGCTGGGGGTACAACAGAAGAGTCGGTCGCGACTTGGATTCGACTCTCCAGGCGCTGCTGGTGATCGAGAGCGAGGGGTTGTCGGCTCCACGGTTCCTCAACGAGTGGGTGAAAGACAGTCAACGGTCGGACGGCTCCTACCCGACCTACGTGACCGACGCCGCGGCCGAAACGACCGGCTGGCATGCCGCTCACCCCGACGTGACACAGATGGCGGCCTGGTACTTCCGCCGGATGGGCGATGAGGCGCCGTACCGGAAATGTCTCGAATGGCTGGAGCGGTTCGCTCGTCGATGGGAGCGCCCCTCGTATTGGTGGCCGGGGTATGGATACAGCCTGTGGATGGACCGCCAGATCGAGCCGGATCCACCTCCTGCTCATCGAGCGGAGGAGGAGCTTGCGAAGTCCCATTCAGCACCCCAGTCCGCGTTTGCTCTCGCCGCCGCGGTCGGAATCGTGGATCGAAACCAGATCGAACGCGGGGTAACGCGACTCCTCGCCCAGCAACTGACGGACGGTTCCTGGTGGTGTGACCCGTGCCTGCGAGTCACCAGCCGGACGGTTCACGAAGCGGCCCCGATCGCGCCGGGTCTGGTGGCACCGGACCCCTACCGCGTCTTCTCGACGGCACATTGCGTAGCTTCGATCTCTGCGGCCCATCGGTGGTTGCGCAGCAGTTGAGTGAGAGCCTGGAATCAGGCCCCCGAACCCCACTACGACACCGTCGCCGATCCAGGGCAGGTGCAGATCTACGAGACGATCCTGCTGACCACCGACCGAGAGGTGACCACCACCCTGCTGCGAGGGGCCACCTACCTCAAGGACAATCGGTTGCTGCCGGCACCCAGGACTCGGCGGCAATCAGCTGTTCGGGCCCCCGCAGTCCTTCTTGATCTCTCGAACGAGCCCTCGTGATCGTGGCGCAGGCGGGATAGTGTGCTGCTTCAGACACGACGGCCTCCGGCCGATGTCAACCAAGGACCCGGAGATGGACACGACGGTGAGAAGAGCGCTTGCGATCGGGATGATGGTGTTACTGGCGGCCTGCAGCGGGCCGTCGGTATCGACTTCGATCGTTCGCCGGCCCTCTACAACTGTACCCCCCACCTCGACCACTACCTCAACCGTTTCGGCTGCTTTGAGCCCACAGGAGGTCTTCGAGACTGTGTCGCCGGCCCTGGCGTACATCGAAACCGACCTGGGTTCAGGTTCGGGGGTGCTGTTCGACGAGTGGCATCTGGTGACCAACGCTCATGTGGTCTGGCCCTACGACGACGTGAGGGTGGTTTTTCCGGACGGGACGGAACTCCTCGATGCCGACGTCACCCACATCGACGAGATCGCCGATCTGGCCATCGTGGATGTGAGCCGGGCCGCACCGCGGCTGCCCGAACCGGTCACGCTCGGCGACCCGGACGGGCTGGCAGTGGGCGGCGAGCTGTATCTGATCGGTTATCCCGGTGAGGTCGAGGAATATCCGCAGCCGACCCTGACGAGGGGGATCCTGTCCCGGGTGCGGACAATCGATGCGCTTGGTCTCGAGTTTCTGCAGACCGACGCGGTGATCGCCGGCGGCCAGAGCGGCGGTGCCCTGGTCGACGACAACGGAACGGTGATCGGCATCTCCGGCCTCGGATCGGAAGGTTTCGCTCTAGCCGCATCTGCGGCCGACGTACGGGAGAGGCTGGCCGACATGCTGGCCGGCCGCGACACCGACGGTATCGCCGACCGGTCCTTCCCCGGTGGGCCCGGCGAGCTCAGCTATACCGGGCCGATTGAACATTACTTCGTTGAGAAGACATGGGTGGTGGACATGCTGGCGGGCGAAGAACTGCAGGTAGAGGCCACCAGCGATGGTGACGTATACGTGGCGCTCACCGCCTTCGACGGGTTCCTGGAAGGGGAGGCCGACGAAGGCGAAACTGGAACAGAATCGCTGACCGTGGTAGCACCGTTCGACGGCCCATACTTCCTGACCCTCGACTCCTTCGCACCCGTACCGATCGACGTGACGCTGACGAGCAACCTTCCGTTGCGGCCGCTGTCCGACCCCGACGACGAGACGGTCGTTGTGCCGGGCCAGACCGTCGTTGGGTACGCCGACTATCCCGGTGATATCGATACCTATCGCATCGACTTGTCGGCCGGAGACCGGATCACCGTGACGGTGAGTGCCGTATTGATGGATCCGGAAATCATCATCGACCTGGAGGGCAATGAGGCCGACTTCCTCGGCCGGGACGACAGCTCGGGAGGCGGCCTGTTCGGCACCGACGCCCGGCTGAGCTTCAGAGCCGACACCGACGCCACCTACTTCCTCGTGGTGGTTGATGAGTTCTACGGCCCGGGTGGGTATGTGATGACAATCGAGCGTTGATCCGGCCGAGGAAGCTCCACCAGCCGCGCGCAAGCGCCTGTTCCTCCCCAGCCGCGGCTCGACGACTGTTGATCGCTTCTGCAGTAGGCCCCGAACGGCAGCCGGCATTCACCCGGGCGTGAGCAATCTCCTAAGGCGGACCGGGAATACTGTCGACTAGCTAGAAGAACAACCAGGGAGCGCCGGTGGATGTCTACTGCACCGAACACGACTTGAGTCAAGGGTGGACCCGTCCATTGCCGACGGTGTCCAATCCGGAGCGCACGCTGGTTCTTGCCTTCGGCGCAGCCGACACCTATCGCCATGATCCCGGTCCCCTGGTCGAACTCCGCTCTGCCATGCCCGGGGCCGTCATCGCCGGCTGCTCGACTGCCGGCGAGATCTCCGGGGCACGGGTCCGGGACGGTTCGCTGTCCGTGGCCGTCGTGGAGTTCGGCTCCGCCCGGGTGCGGATGGCGGTGGCGGATTGCGAATCGGGGGAGGATTCGTTCAGGGCCGGAGAGTCGCTGGCCGCCCAGCTCGAAGGACCGGATCTCACCGCGGTCCTGGTCCTGTCCGACGGACTACACGTGAACGGATCCGAACTCGTGAGGGGCATCACCAGCCGGCTGCCAAAGGGAACCCCCGTCACCGGCGGCCTGGCCGCCGACGGCGATCGATTCGAACGAACCTGGGTGCTGGTCGACGGCGCACCGGTCGAACAGCGGGTGACTGCGGTCGGATTCTACGGGGATTCGATTCGATTCCGCCACGGTTCGCAGGGAGGTTGGGACATCTTCGGCCCCGAGCGGATCATCACACGATCGGAAGGGAGCGTGCTCTACGAGCTCGACGGCCGGCCCGCCCTGGAGCTCTACAAGCAGTACCTGGGCGACCTTGCGGAAGGCCTGCCGGCAACCGGCCTGCTGTTCCCGCTGGCAGTTCGCCAGGATCCGGACGGCCGCTACCTCGTGCGAACAATCCTGGCTGTGGACGAACGGCAGCAGTCGCTGACGTTCGCCGGAGACGTCCCGATGGGCAAGCGAGCCCAGCTGATGCAAGCCAACTTCGACCGGCTCATTGGGGGCGCCGAACAGGCGGCCCATCAGGCCGGCAACGGCACCACCGGACCGGTTCTGTCAATCGCCATCAGCTGTGTAGGCCGTCGACTCGTGTTGGGCGACCGGACCGAAGAAGAGGTTGAAGCGACCCTCGAGGGGCTTCCCGCAGGCAGCCACCAACTCGGCTTCTACTCCTACGGGGAGATTTCTCCCTACTCGGACGGAACCTGCCAACTCCACAACCAGACCATGACCCTCACCACCATAAGCGAGGACATTTGAACCCTCTTCTCGCTCGCCAGCTTCGTCGTCTGGGGCTCACCGAAGACGCCCCTCCCGGAGACCCCATGGCGTGGAGGAGCCTGCTCGAGCGAGTCGAGCGGTCCTACGAGGACGCCGAACAGAACCGCTACTTGCTTGAACGGTCGCTCCAGATCTCCTCTCAGGAGATGCGAGACCTCTACGAGGAGTTGAAACGGAGCAGCGAAGCGCGCGAACAGGAGCAGGAGACCCGCCTGCGGGCGGTGGTGGACTCACTCAGCGACGGGTTGTGCACCCTCGATTCCGAGGGCCGGGTGGCCTTCGCCAACCCGTCAGCTGCCAGGCTATTGGGGCTGACCCCCGCAGACATGCGAGGAACCAGGATTCTGTCCAGGTTCAGGTTCCTTCCCGACCACCCGGCGGAACACGTCACGCCCGGTGACGTGCTGAAGGCGATCGCCAGGGGCGAACACTTCTCGGACGACACGGCACTCCTCCTCGCCGCCGATGGGCAAGTGGTGCCGGTGGCGTGTGTCGTCAACCCGATCAGAACGGGGAACGGAGCCGAACGAGCCGTCCTCCTGTTCAGCGACCTCACCGAACGGCGCGAGGCCCTCGAGGCGATCCACCGCACCGAACAGCACTACCACACCCTGTTCCATGCGCTGCCGATCGCCGTATACGAGGAAGATTTCAGCGCCGTCGGGCGCTGGCTCGATGAGCTGCGAACCGCCGGAGTCACAGACATACGCAGCTACCTCGAATCCAACCGGACCAAGTTACGCGAGGCGATCAGCCTCGTCATCGTCAAAGATGTCAACCCGGCAGTGCTCGACATGCTCGAAGCAGACCATCCGAGCCAGCTACTGGGCCCGCTCAACCCGCAAGTATTCACCGAAGAAACGCTCAACTCGATGATGGAGCAACTCATCGCCATCTGGGAGGACAGGGACTCGGTGCTGATGGAGTTGACCGGAGCTACCTTGCAGAACAACCGGCTCGACGCCATCTTCCAGTGGTCGGCGAGTCGAATCGGCGGTCGTTTGGACCTATCCAAGGTGCTGGTTGCCGTAACCGACATCACGGCCCGCAAGCTGGTCGAGGACCAAATGGCCAGTCTGGTCAGGTCGAAGGACGAGTTCCTGGCCAGCGTAAGTCACGAACTGCGGACACCGCTGACCGCAGTGTACGGAAGTGCAGAAGTCCTCTTAGAGGAGTGGGGCCGGCTCCCCTCCGACGAGCGCCTCGAGCTGGTCGGATACATCGCTTCGGAGAGCCGGGAGCTCGCCAACATCGTCGAGGACCTGTTGGTGGCCGCCCGGGCCGACATCGGGAGTCTGACCGTCAAGGTAGAGCCCATGGACATCCGCGTCGAAGTCGAATCGGCCCTCCGGGCCGTCAGCACGAACGAAACCCCGCACGAGATCGACCTCGAGCAGCTGGAAGGGTGGGTGATCGCCGACCCGCTCCGGTTCCGCCAGATCATCCGGAATCTCGTCACCAACGCCCTCCGCTACGGGGGTTCCCAGGTCACTCTGCACAGCAAAGTCGCCGACGGCTACCTGGCGCTGTCCGTCAAAGATGATGGGGCGGGTGTTCCCGCCGATCAGCGAGAAGCCATCTTCGAGCCCTACCACCGTGCCCACATTGCCAACGGCGTGCCGGGATCGGTCGGACTGGGGCTCACGGTGGCCCGCCAGCTGGCCGTCTTGATGGGCGGTGAGCTTCGCTACGTCCGCTCCGGTTCGCTCTCGAGTTTCGACCTGACGCTCCCGGCGGCGACCGAACCTGCGCATCGCTGAAGGCCTCGCCATGGGCGTCTCACCCTCGAAGGACAGGTGTTGAGCGGCCAGGGCGACGACTACGAATACTGATTCTCCTTCGATACCGACAACGTGCCCCGTCTGTTCGCCAGGTTGCTGGAAACGTCGTTCCCGACCCTCGCCGAAGCCCTCGACTGAGTGAACGGGCAACGAATCGGAACCCTGACCATCGGGCAACCGGGTCGAGGGCAGCACTCCCCCACGTCGGCGAGGTTCGGTCGCAGCCTGCTTACCGCCATCCCGCCCGGCCGCCAGATACCTCTGTTGCTCGTACTGCTCCGCGAGAGCTTCACAACCGGACCGTTCCACAACAGCACCGCCTTTCGGGATTGGCTGAAACTCAAACGAGTTCCGTTCAAGTTCTTCAACTACTTCTCAGAGACGCTTCTGATGGAGAACGTCCGGTGCCAATGGACGCTCCTCTGTCGAAGCGCTCAAGGCGTGGTCACCTCGATGGAACGGAACCGCCGCGGTCGGCGACCGTCTCCCTTGACATGCCTAACTAACGTCATTAGTGTATTGACTACACTCATTAGTTGAGTACGGGAGTAGACATGAATACGCAACAGCTCGACCTGGCCGGCGGCACGATCGGCTTCGATGACAGCGGTGGAAGCGGCCCGCTGGTGGTGATGCTTCCCGGCGCCGGCGACGTTCGCCACGAGTACCGGTTGGTGGCACCCGACCTTGTGGCGGGCGGCGCCCGCGTAGTAACCATGGACTTGCGCGGGCACGGCGACTCATCGGCGGACTGGCCGGGGTATGGAGTGGTCGAGACGGCAGGCGATCTGGTTGCGCTCCTCGATCACCTCGATGCAGGTCCGGCCACCGTGGTGGCAACGTCGTTTTCCCCGGCCGCCGCGTTGTGGGCGGCGGCCGATCGCCCCGACCTGATCGGCCGGCTGGTCCTCATCAGCGCTCACCTCGAGACGGCTCCGATCTGGCAACGCATCCCGCTCGGCCTGATGCTGCGCGGCCCGTTCGCAGGAGGGCTGTGGTCCGGCCAGTTCCGTAAATGGCATCCGGCGGCACCGCCAGCTGATCTCGGGGAGCAAGCAGCCGCGCTGGCCAAGATGATGGCCGACCCCCGACGGCGAAGGGCGGTGCGGGAGACCCTGACGGCCCACCGCAACGGCTTGGCCGAACGCATCGCCCGGGTAGATGTCCCCACGCTGGTCGTCATGGGTGGCGCCGATTCCCACTTCAAAGATCCGGCGGCGACGGGCGAGTCGATAGCGGCAGACACCGGCGGCAAGGTGCATGTGGTCCCCGATGCCGGCCACTACCCGCACGTCGAGTTCCCAGGCCAGGTGACCGCTGAGATCACCGACTTCCTCGCTGAGACCCGGACTTGACCGGGCGCAGAGGACTCACCGCGGAGGCGGTCGTCGATGCCGCCACCGCCATCGTCGAAGCGGAGGGAACATCGGGGCTCACGCTGAGCCGGGTCGCCCGGGAGCTGGGCGTCAAACCGCCTTCGCTGTACAACCATGTCACCCGACTCGACACCCTCCGCCGCGACGTCGCCATGCGGGCCATCGAGAACCTCGCCACCAGGCTCAGCGCGGCGGCCATGGGCCGCACAGGACGGGCTGCCTTACATGCCATCGCCGTTGAGTTCCGCTCCTACGCCGCCGCCCACCCCGGCCTCTACGAGTTGACTGCTCGAGCGCGGCCCGACGACGAGGAGTACGCCAGAGTCTCCATGCGGCCCGTGGAACCGGTCCTCGCCATCCTGCGCGGATACGACCTCGACGAGGAGGAGGCGATCCATGCCGCCCGGACGCTTCGGGCTGCGCTCCACGGGTTCGTGTCGCTCGAGGGCATCGGCGGGTTCGGACTCGAGGTAGAGGTGGACGCATCATTCGCATGGCTCGTCGAGCGGCTCGCCGACGCACTCGAATCGTCCGCGGTACGGAGCTAGCTCGCCGGACTAGTGGTCTGTCTGCTATTTGATGACCGGGGTAGGCAGTGCCACGAACCCTGCCACAGCGGGGATCGTCCGGCAGGAGACCAAGTCACCAAATCCGCGACGGACCACTAGCGAGCGGTCTACGCCAACTGCGCTTCGACGGATGAGACCAACCTGGAAAGGCCGGTTCTGCGCCAAGGGGCCCTTTTCTCCGGAGGTGTCTTCCACGGAGTGACGCTTTCTATCCAAAGTGCCGAACTGTGACCAAACCGGGCTACATCGTCGAGGAGCTCTGCGTAGAACACGAGAGGCGGACCGAACGAACGCCCCAGACAGCCTGGTCCAAAGGCCCCTGGCGGACTCCCGGCAACTCAGGCATGGTAGGGAGAGTCTCCCCGCAGCGGGGAACACCGACTATGTCGGTGACCGTCACTCGAGAGAGGCGGAGAGCTGCCGGGCGTTGGACTGCCGAGCCCGGAGGATCGACCAGAGGACCCGCAGCGCCACGATCCTCACGACCTGCGAAAGGACGCTCGAAGTACTCCGTTGTCCACGACTTCCGCCACCGCAAGGAAGGGTAATGACAAGATGGAAGCGACACCGACCTACCGGAACAACGCGATCTGGGCCGGGATCTTCTTCATCATTGCTACTGCGTTCCTGTTCGTTGGGGAGGCATTCTACAAGCCTGCCCTGACCGACCCAGATGTGCTGACCGCGGCAGCAGGTGCGAAGAATGACATCCCACTGGGCGTTCTCATCGAATTCGCCTGCGTTCTGGCGATTCCCCTGATCGCAGTCGCGCTGTACCCGGTGTTGCGGCGCGTCAGCGCCACTCTGGCCATTGGGTACGTGGCGTTTCGCCTGTTCGAAGCCGCGATCTTCTTTCAGATCGAAGTCGACCGGCTTCTGGTGCTGGCCATTTCCCGCGAGTTTGTGGCAGCGCCCACCGCCAACACCGATCAGATCGACCTGCTGTTACGCACCTTGATGGGTGGCGAAGCCTGGTCGGGCACATCCGGCTCCCTCTACAACATCGTCTTCGTGGTCGGGATGCTGATGTTGAACTGGATGCTCTGGAAATCGCGACTGGTGCCGCAGTGGATTGCAGGCTGGGGGATGGTCTTGGGAACGGTCCTCGGCGGGTTGGCGATCGTGGTGCTCTTCCTCGAGGTCTCGAGTGCCCTCGCCATAACGCTGATTGCCCCGCTTGCCGTGCAGGAAATGGTCCTGGCTCTTTGGTTCATCTTCAAGGGCTTCGACCGGGCGGCCCTCGACAGATTGGCGAGCGAGGAAGCTCCCCTCGCCATGCTCCAGGGATGAAATAGAGGTAACCGGAACACGCAGCCAAGCGCGCCGACCTCCATACCCTGCGCTCTCGATCCCCGGAACGCTGAACGGAATCCGCCCCGGTGGTGTGACCCGTGCCTGCGCGTCATCAGCCGGACGATTCACGAAGCAGTCCCGATTGCGCCGGGTCTCTTGGCATCGGACCCCTACCGCGTCTTCTCGACGGCCCATTGCGTAGCTTCGATCTCTACGGCCGATCGGTGGTTGGGTAGCAGTTGACTGAGAGTCGACATCGTCTTCAAGTCGAAGCCAAGAGAAGAGTTGCGTGGTGCACGCTCGAAGGTTGCAGGCAGGCTCGGGCTGCACTCGAATACTGAGGCCGGTCGCAGCGAAGCCTCTCCGGAGTCCCGCACTCAGCTCGGGACTTGCCCTGGTTCGGGGTTCATCGGGGAGCGAACAGAGCACAAGCCAGACACGCCCCAGCAGCTGGATGCCAGACCCGTGACTACTCCCCCGCTTCCTCCTCTGCCGGCTCCTCGGCAACTATTTCCTCGTGGGCGTGGTCTTCCACGGCGCCACCGACCGGTTCCTCGGTTGGCTCGGCCTCGACCTGATGCATCCACACGGTGCGCTGCGGAAACGGTATCTCGATTCCTTCGGCATCGAAAGCCTCTTTGAGGCGCCCACGAACCAGGCGGGCGGTGGTCCACTGTTCGGCCGGTTCCACCTTCATGGCCAGACGAAGAGCGATGGCATTCGCCCCAAACGCCTCAACGCCCCATATCTCCGGTTCCTCCAGGATGGTGGCGTTGTCCGGGGCCTCTTCCCACACCTCATCAGCAACGCGCTTGATGACCGACATCGCCCGGGCAATGTCGGTGTCGTATGCGACCTCGACATCCAACACCGCGCGGGCCCACTCCTGAGACTTGTTGGCCACACGACGAATCTCACCATTCGGAAAGTGCCACAACGTGCCATGAACGTCCCGAAGTTGGGTGGTGCGCAGGCTCACCGCCTCGACCACCCCGGCCGCATCGCCGACATCGATGACATCCCCGACGCCGTACTGATCTTCGATCAGCATGAAGATCCCGCTCAGGTAGTCCTTCACCAGGCTCTGGGCACCGAAGCCCAGAGCAATACCCACAATCCCGGCGCTGGCGATGAGAGGTCCCAGGTTGACGTCGAACTCGGCGAGCGCCATCAAGGCGGCCATCGTGTAGATAATGATCGAGGCCAGGCCGCCCATCACATTGCCGAGGGTGCGGGCGCGCTGCGCGGCGCGTTCAGAAGACTCGCGCAAGTCCAAGGCCCGGGCCAGTGCCCGCTGCCGGAGATTCGGCCGGCGCTCGTTTCGAGCCTTGGCCTCTGCTTCCACAGCTTCCGAAGCTTGCTCGGCTTCGCGGCTTGCCACCATCCTGTCGACCATTCTCGAGATCATCCGGCGAACGATCCGGTTGACCAGCCAGGCGACGGCGAGAATCAACAGGGCAGCCAGCGGCGCCTGAAACCAGTCCGATGCCGACGCGAGCGATTCGTTGCCTGTGATGTCGAGAATCAACTCACACAGGGGGCCCGGGTCGGCACCGCACGCATCGGTGAGCGTTTCCTGAGCAAGCACGAGGGTGGGTTCCATCTGTCCTCCGCAGCAGCCGACACCTGATGCCGGCCAAGGTACCAGCAAGGCCGATGGTATCTCGAACAGGGACCAGACCCGACCCGCGGTAGCAGCCGGAGACCGACGCTTCCAGCTCGCAGTGTCCTCTGTACCGATACTCATCAACGGCGCAGGGTTCCAGACGGTGGTGTTGTACTCGTGAACCTGGCGATGATGTCGTCAGCGGAGTCGAAGCCCATCACCAGCGTCATCCCACCGGGCTTGCCGTGGATGACCTCGGCGGTCTTCAGGCGCTTGACGGGTTTGCCGCGACTATTGGTCGAGGTAGGGCCGGTTCAGGCTGATGCGACCGAGTTTCCAACGAACACGCCGTCGATGAGGTCGCCGAGCAGCTGGACCGGTTGTTCCGTCCACGACGAGGTGGGGATCTCAGCGTCGACCGCGCCCTCGACGAGGGGGAGTTGCATGAGGTCGACTCCCTCGACCGGGATCTGCGCACCCGCGGGCTGAGGTGGATAGGACTCGGCGATGGCATCGGCAATGACGACACTGCCGTCGGTGCCGACGAACACGTAGCCGTTGACCAGGAACGGACCGTCGCCGGTCGTAGCGAGTAGCTCGGCGACGCTGATGCCGGGGCCCATACCGGCCATTATCGTGCCACCGGCGTCGTCGGCGAGCGGAGTGTCGCCTCCCGTTTCAAGAGGTTGGGTGGTGGGCGCATTGCCGACATCGGATGGCTGTGCCGGGTCGGCGATCCCGCCGCCGCAGGCGGCGAGCAGTATGGCGGTGGCTGCGAGCAGTGCAATGAGGCGATACATGATTCCTTGCCTTTCCTTCATCCCGTTTCTGACGTTGCGCGCCCACTCCCGGGTTCCCGCCCTCCTATCGGCGGCCATTGCTGAACAGGTGCTCGACGAGTACGACCTCGATGCCGCCCGCACCACCGAATCGGAGGGCCACATACGAGGAAGGCCGGGCGCTGGTACGAGACCTCTTCCGGTCGCTGCCCGATCGAGAGCCGATGCGACTGCTGCACAGCGACTTCCGCGGAGGGAACGTCAAGATCAGTGCAGAGCCCTATCCGTCCCGAGTTGAGCCCTACGCGGTCTCGGCGGCCGCCGTGTCGAGCAGCGCGAACGGCTCGGCGTAGACGTCGAGCAGGGTTTTCAACCCTGCCTTCTCCCATTTGGCGCGCGTCTCCCCTGCCCATTCCCTGGCCCGGGGGTGATCACCGCCGAGGTAGAGCGGCGTCGACGCCCGCACCAGCCCGCAGTAGATCGGTCCCCAAATCTCGTCGCCGATCTCGATGGCCGCCGCAAAACGGGCCTCGGCCTCCGCTACGTCTCCCGCGAGCGCGGCCAGCGCTCCTTCGAAGCCGTGCTCACGGAGGATGGCGACCCGTAGCCGGGGCAGCTCGGCCTCCGCGTCGCGGATCGATCGAAGCGTCTCTGCATCCACCATCCGGAGAGCGAAAACCATCGCAAAGTTGTACTGGTGACCGACCGGCGATCGATGGCCGCTCTCCATGGCCAGCCTGACGGCAGACACCGGGTCGCCCCGGTAGAAGGCGTGCGTGGCTCTCGCCACCTGGCGATTCGCCTGGGTCTGCTGATCGCCCGTTCCCTGCGAGGCCCAGCGCTCCTCGATGGCTGCGACCGTTCTCTCCACATCTCCTCGCAGGAGGTCGACTTCGTTCCGTCCTTCCTCGACCTGGTCTGCCATTGCCGCATCCATCGGGATGGTCTCCATCTCGGCCATCGCCTCGAAGTACTCATCCATGTCGAGGGTGATGTGCCAACGCCCAGCCTTGGACATGAGCGCTTCCAGGAGCAGGCGAGGGTCGCCGATACGGCGAGCATCCTCGATCCGCTCCTCGACGAACGGGTCAACGGAACCCCCCGAAATGTAGTTGAGGTTGGCGGTGACACGGCGCTTGGTGGCGCTCAGCTGGTGTTCTCGGGAGAGATCGAGCGCAGCCGAGAGGAGAACTCGCGCCTCACGCAGGCGGCCCGACGTGCCCAGGCCGGCACCTTTGGTCGCCCACAGTTCGGCGATGGTCGGGATCATGTCGAGATCCTCGGCAACACCGAGTGCTCGCTCGGTCCAGTCCATTCCCTGGGGCTGACCATCGAGCATGAATGCCCGAGCCAGCTCGGCCATTGCGACCACGTGATCGGGGGTCTCACCCGGGTCGGCCTCGAGTGCCTCCAACAGCGGCGGCCAGGCATCGTTCGACTCCCCGACGTCGTCGAGGAGCTTGGCGCGCACGGCCGCCGCTTTCACGCGGCCGAGCGGGCTGTCGGCGACATCGAACTCCGCCACCGCCTGCTGGGCGAGGTCCCGGGCTCGTTCGTCCAGGGCAGAGTGGGCGGCGCGGGCAGCCCTGGTGAGCAACTCGCCCCGCCAGGCCGGGTCGCCGGCGAGATCGACGCCCCGCAGGCAGAGATTGACGACCTGGCCGTAGGAGCCGAGCAGATCGGCTCGGTCTGCGGCACTCAGAAGACTCGCGATCACCCGCGGCAGAAGGCCGTCGACACCGGGACCGTCCCCGGCGGCCTCGAGGGCATCGAGGTAGTGGCTGGCGATGATCCCGGTCATCTCCGGCTCGTTCTGAGACTCGTAGAAGGCGGCCACCTGCTGGTGAAGTCGCACCCGATCGGCACGACTCACCCGGTCATGAGCGACCTCGCGGATGATCGACTGCACGAACTGGTACTGGCCTTGTTCGGGCGAGCGCGGGTCGCGGTTGAGAGTGAGGATCTCCTTGCGGACGAGTTCTGCCAGTCGCTCTTCCAGCGCCTCCACCGGGTCGTCGCGGAGCGAGGCCAGCGCCTCAGCCCGGAACGATTGTCCCAAGATGGCGGCGTCGGCGATGAGAGCCCTCGCGCTTGAACCGAACTGGTCGAGGCGGGCGCCTACGAGGCCGCTGAGGGAATCGGGGATATCCACGCCCCCCACTTCGCCCGCCATCTCGTATCGATGCTCGTCCAGTGGGCGAATGAGCTCGCGAGCGATGAGCATGCGGATCATCTCGACGGCATAGAGCGGAATCCCGCCAGACCGCTCCACGAGCTGGTCGACGAGGCTGGCGGGTGCGTCGTTAACGACCCCGCGCAACAGTTCCTCCATCGTCGGCGGGGGAAGAGGGGCGAGGTGGAGACTTACGCTGCTCGCCCGCCCTGATCCCCACCCGGCTCGCCGTTCGAGCAGCGTCGGGCGGGCAAGAGAGATGACAAGGATCGGCTCGGATGCTGCGATCTCGACGAGATCCTCGATGAACTCCAGCATTCCATCGTCGGCGCGGTGGAGGTCCTCGAACGCCATCACGACGGGGCCGAGGGCCGTGACGTTGGTGAAGAGCATCCGCCAGGCGGCGAAGAGTTCCGCCCGTTCGGCGACCGCCTCAGAGATGCCGAGTAGGTTCTCCAGCTTCGGTTCCATCCACGCCCGGTCATCAGCGTCGGGAACCAGTTCGGCGAGGGCGGTGCGGAGTCGGGTCCGCGTCTTGTGCTCGTCGTCTCCCTCGGTGATCCCGCACCGTTGACGGACCATCTCCCCGATCGCCCAGAACCCGGCGTTCTCCCCGTACGGGAGCGAACGGCCGTGGTGCCAGTACACGTCATCGTTGAGGCCATCGACGTAGCTCCACAACTCATCGAGTAGGCGGCTCTTCCCGATTCCACCCTGGCCGACGATCGAGACCATGCGCAGCATGCCGTCCCGCTGCACGGAATGCAGATTGTCCTTGAGGAGGCGCAGTTCATCCGTCCGTCCCACGAACGGAGAAACAAGGCCGCCGGCTCGGCGAGTCCCACCAACCCCGGCGACGACCCGCACAGCTCGGAACGCCTCGACGGGCCCTTCCTTCCCTTTGAGGTCGAGGGAGCCGGCCGACTCGAACTCGATCGACTTGCTGGCGAGATCCTTGGTCGATCGCCCGACGAGCACCTGGCCGGGCGCGGCAGCCGACTGGACCCGCGAGGCGGTGTTGACGGTGTCGCCGACGATGAGGCCCGTGGAGGCGTTGCCGTCTCCGCCGACGACCGCCTCACCCGAGACCACGCCGGCCCGGGCGCGGAGATCGGGGAGGTTGAGCTCCTCCCCCACTGCATGCACAGCATCGACAAGCTCGAGGGCAGCTCGCACGGCCCGCTCGGCGTCGTCCTCATGGGCAGTGTGGGCTCCCCACACGGCCATCACGGCGTCGCCGATGTACTTCTCGATCTCGCCACCGAAGCGGTCGACGACCTCCCTGGCCCGGTCGAAGTAGACCGTGAGCATGTGGCGCACCTCTTCGGAATCACGCGACGCGGTGAGCGGGGTGAACCCGACGAGGTCGACGAAGAGCGCCGAGACGAACCTGCGCTCCTCGGGCGTCGCAGCATCCCCGACGGTTGCCGAATCCGGACCCATGGTGGCCGGGACGTCTCCACCGGTCGGGGTACCGCACTCGGCGCAGAACTTGTCCGATGGCTGGAGGGGCGACTGACACGACGCGCACGCCTGTGACTGCGGCGTGCCGCATTCCGAACAGAACTTGGCTCCGGGACGGTTCTCCGCACCACAGCTACTACAGGTCATGGCCCCTCCTGACGGGCACGCTAGTGGGCAAAGCAAGCGGTGTCACCCGCCAGAGCAGGAAGGGCATGCCCGCTACCACGGGTAGCCGGCACAGCAGCCCGTGATATGCAGAGGAGGTGCCGTCCGGCGGACTCCAGACCTGCGATGGGGATTGCGCCCCGACCGCAACTGATCAAGGACCCTTGAGTCGTTCCCAACCCTCGCCGAAGCACTCAAATCGGTGCCGCTGGGATCCCAATACATCAGCGATTATCGTTGCATTGTGACCCTCGTTCCACCGCGATCCACCCGGCCAGACTCATGACCTTCTCCGACGGCCGACGACCCGTCTTCGTCGTCGATGCGGTGCGCACCCCGATCGGTCGTTATGCGGGGGCTTTGGCAACCGTGCGACCCGACGATCTCCTAGCCCTCACCCTCCGGGAGATCCTTGCCCGCAACAACCTGGACCCGGCAGAGGTCGACGAGGTGGCCGCCGGATGCGCCGGGCAGGCTGGCGAGGACAACCGCGACGTGGCGCGGATGGCGCTGCTGTTGGCCGGGTATCCGACCACGGTGCCGGGCATCACCCTCAATCGGCTGTGCGCTTCGGGACTGGCGGCGGTCGTCCACGGATTCCGGATGATCGCCCTGGGAGAAGCCGACGTAGTGATTGCCGGAGGGGTGGAATCCATGACTCGCGCCCCTTATGTCATGGCCAAGGGCGAGCGGGCCTTCTCAGGAGGGCCCCCCGAGATCCACGACTCATCTCTCGGTTGGCGGTTCGTCAACCCGCGCCTGGCGGCGATGCATCCACCCCTTGCCATGGGAGAAACTGCCGAGAACCTCGTGCAGCGCTACGGGATCTCCAGAGAGGCCCAAGACCGGTTCGCTCTCCGGTCCCACCAATTTGCTCTCGCTGCCTGGGATGAGGGCCGCTATCAGGATCATGTCCTTGGAGTGCGAATACCCCAGCGGCGCGGCGACCCGGTGGTCGTCGATCGCGACGAGGGTCCACGCGCCGACACGTCGCTCGAGGCGCTGGCCCGACTTCGACCGGCCTTCCGCGAAGGCGGGTCGGTGACCGCCGGCAACTCTTCCACATTGAACGACGGGGCAGGAGCGGTCCTGCTTGCCTCAGCGGCCGCATGCGAACGGCTCAGCCTCGATCCGGTGGCCACGGTGGTAGCTTCCGGGCAGGCAGGTGTCGACCCGTCGGTTATGGGCATCGGTCCGGTGCGGTCCACCCGCATCGCGCTCCAGCGAGCCGGCTGGGGGGTAGAAGATCTCGATACGGTCGAACTCAACGAAGCATTCGCTGCGCAGGTACTGGCGGTGCTCTCAGACCTGCCGATCCCGATGGACATACTCAACCCCGACGGTGGAGCGATCGCCCTCGGTCATCCTCTGGGCATGAGCGGCATCCGGCTGGTGGCCACGATGCTGCATCGGATGCGCCGCAATCCCGAAATCGGCAAGGGCCTGGCCACCGCCTGTGTCGGTGTCGGACAAGGCGAATCGATTCTGTTCGAAAACGCCACCTGACCGGACCCGACGAGCAACCGGCCACTCCGCGAATACCCGCCCGACGTACAGATGATCCGCCGACGCCCTCGATCCAGAGCTAGTTGGTGGATTAACGCCACAGCTCGAAGCCTCAGAAGCAAGACGGAGCCCATAACCTTATGCTCGAAGCTCGAATACGGGCTCGCCGAGCGACGCCTCATCGACGCTTACACCTAGTCCTGGGCCTGTTGGAACGCTCACCGTTCCATTGGACGAACTTCCTCCCGATCCATCAACGATGGTCGAGCTCGCTCCGGAGCCGACAATCGTTATGTTCTTGGTGATGGAGAGGTTCTCAACATATGTGCCCTCATCGACCGTTATCACGTCGCCCGGATCGGCTGCGTTGATCGCGGCTTGAATCGTCGGGAATTCACATATATCGCAAACTGTGAATTCGGTCGAGAATTGCGCTTCAGCTGCAGTGTCCGCCAGCGGCGACAAAGGCGCAGCCAACAATCCGACCACCATTAGGAACGAAATCCCGATCGAAGCCCAACGATTTCCCGTACTCCGCACGATCCCCGCCTCCCGAACTAGATTTATAACCCATCCCGCCAAGAAAAGGTCTTTAGACCCTACCGCAAACGGAATCCAGGTGTCCAGCAGATCCTGCAAGAATATTGCAGGTACGCTCTGACGCCCCGAGGAACCCGGATGGTCGCGACACTGAACTTCCAGCGCTACACGCCACGTTTGCTCTCTTCGTGGCCCGATGGTGTCCGCCATCAATGCATGCCGGGCACCATGGTGTTCTGTGACATCTCCGGATTCACCGCACTCTCCGAGCGCCTGGCCAAGAAGGGCCGGGTGGGCTCCGAAGAGGTGGCGGCGGCCCTCACCAGCGTCTTCTCTGAACTGCTCGACATCGCCATCGGCCGGGGCGGCGACCTGCTCAAGTTCGGGGGCGACGCACTGCTGCTCCTTTTCACCGGACCCGACGACGTCGAACGGGGAGCGGCGGCCGCCTTCGAGATGAAGCAGCGACTGCAGACGGTCGGAAGGATCGACACCGGCACCGGCCGGGTCGTCCTCAACATGACCGTCGGCGTGCACACCGGTTGCTTCGACCTGTTCCTGGTCGGCGACCGCCATCGTGAACTCATCGTCGCTGGGCCCGATGCTTCTGCCACCGTCAATGCGGAGAGCAGCGCCGCGGCCGGCGAGATTGTGGTCAGCAGGGCTGCCGGCACGCTCTTGGACGCTGCCCTCCTCGACACGACCTCGGATGGACGCAACCTCCTGATCCGCTCTCCGATCGCCCCGCCTCTGGAGCGGCCCGTCACCACCACCAACACCGACCTGGGTGGCTTTCAGCCGACCGCCCTCCGCCCGGTCGTGGGGACCCCGGCCGGGGAAGGCGAGCATCGCCGGGCGGTCGTAGCTTTCCTCAAGTTCAAGGGCCTCGATGGGATGATCGCCGCCAGGGGCCTGGACGCCGTCTGGGAGGACCTCGACGGAACGGTGCGCATCATTCAGGCAGCCGCAGACGAGTTCGGCGTCACCTTCTTCGCCTCGGACATCGACGCAGACGGCGGGAAGGTGATTCTCATCGCAGGTGCTCCGTCGACCACCGACAACGACACCGAACGCCTCCTCCGGGCGCTGCGCTCCATCGTTGAGGCGAGTCCTCCCCTCCGGCTGAAGATCGGGGTCAACACCGGGACGCTCTTCGCCGGTGACGTCGGCAGCAGAACCCGGGCCGCCTACACGGTCATCGGGGATGCCGTCAACCTCGCCGCCCGCATCATGGGGCGGGCAGAGCCCGGTCAGATCCTCGCCGAAACCGGAGTTCTGGAACGATCCGAAACGCTTTTCAACACCGAACCGGTAGAGCCGTTTCTGGTCAAGGGAAAGGCGGCCCCGGTCAAGGCAGTCGCGGTCGGGCCGATCCGCGGCACCCGCGAACTCGAGACCAGAACCGAACTCCCCTTCGCCGGCCGCCTCGAACCGCTGGAAGAGGTGATCGCGGAATTCGAGGCGGCGGCGAGCGGTGCCCGGCTGCTCGAGATCGTCGGGCCGGCCGGTGTCGGCAAGTCGCGCCTGCTCGGCGAGGCCCGCTCCCGCACCGATCCGGGCGCGTGGTTCAAGGTCGGGTGTGAACGCTACGAAGCATCGACCCCCTACTTCTCACTCAGGACGCTGCTGCGGAGCCTCCTCGGCATCTCCGACGACGCAGACACGCACTCGGCCGGCACCGCTCTGCGCGACGGTGTCGCCAGCAAAGCCCCCGATCTCTTGCCGTGGCTGCCGCTCGTCGCCATTCCAATAGCAGCCACCGTTGCCGAGACCCCCGAGGCGAACTCGCTTGATAATCGCTTCCGCAAGGAACGGACCCAGCAGGCAGCTTTGGAGCTGCTCGCCGCCCTGCTCCCCGCCCCGGCTGCCATCGTGTTCGACAACGCCCAGTGGCTCGACGACAGCTCCCGGGAGACAATCGAGCTGGCCGCCAACGATCAGTTCCCCTGGCTTATCTGCCTGGCCGGGCGGTCTCTTCCGGAAGGCGACGACTCACCCGCCGTGCGGATAGAACTCGGCGCCCTCTCGTCAGACGAAGGCCTCGAACTGGCCAGAGCCGTGGCGGCGGATCGCCCGGTACCGCATCACCGGCTGGTGGAAGCCGTGGAGCGATCGGGGGGCAGTCCCATGTTCTTGATCAGCCTCGTTGAAGCGGCGATCGAAGGCGGTGAGCTGCCGGCCAACGTCGAGGATCTCATCAACGCTCGCATCGATCGGCTCGAACCCGGCATCCGCAAGGTGCTGCGCTATGCCTCTGTCCTCGGTAGGCAGTTCGAACCCGGGATCCTCACCGCCAGCATCGGAGATGCTGTTCCGGAGGCCGGACGAGCGGACATCTGGCAGCAGCTGGCCGAGTACGTCGAGACGACTCGGGACGGCGACGTTCGATTCCGACAGAATCTCTTTCAGGACGTCGCCTACGCAGGCTTGCCGTTCCACCTGCGTGCGGAACTGCATCTGCGAGTCGGTGAAGTGCTCGAGCAGCGCTTCGGAGAGGAAAGCGCCGAACTCCTCTCTCGCCATTTCGCGCTGGCCGGGGAACACACCAGGGCGTGGCGATACTCGGTGATCGCAGGCGACAACGCCAGCGAGGATTATGCCCACGTCGACGCAGCCGGTCTCTACCGGCAGGCGCTCGACTCGGCCCGTCGGGTCGAGGGACTGGCGGTCTCCGAGTTGGCGAGAGTCTCGGAGGCGCTCGGGACGGCTTCAGAACTGGCCGGCCTCTACGACGAGGCCGACGACGCCTTTGCGGCGACGAGGAAGCGAATCCCCAATGACCGGGTCGTGCAGGGACGAATCCTGGGCCGGCAGGGTCTGCTCCGGGAACGGAGCGGCAACTACAGCGTGGCGTTGCGCTGGCTGACCCGGGGCATGCGGAACCTTGAGGCGGCCACCCCGGGGCCGGCGGTCACCGCCGAGATGGCAGAACTGATCCTGGCCTACGCCGGCGTACGGTATCGCCAGGGGCACTATCACCATTGCGTCCGCCGCTGTCATCAAGCCCTCGACTTGCCGGGTCTTCCCCCAGACAAGGAAGCCCACGCCCGTTACCTCCTCTGTATCGCCTACGCCCATCTGGCCGATCCCAGAAGCGAGGAGGAAGGCCGGCGAGCACTGGCCGCCTTCGACGAGGTCCGTGATCTGATCGGGCGGGCCAACGTGCTCAACAACCTCGGGATGAACTCCTACTACCGCGGTGAATGGGATCAGGCACTCGAATACTGGACGCAGAGCAAGGAAGCCAGGGAGACGTGCGGCGACATCGTCGGGGCCGCCACCCAGACGAACAACCTGGGCGAGATCTATTCGGATCAAGGCAGGTGGGACGACGCCCGCCGCTGCTTCACCGAGGCTCTGCGGATCTGGCAGGGCGCCCGCTACGGAGTCGGGATCGCCCTCGCCTCCTCCAACCTGGGCCGGGTCGAGGCCCGATCGAAGAACCACGACGAGGCCGAGAAATGGCTGGCGGAGGCGGTGGACGGATTCCAGGCGATCGGAGCGGCCGCCTTCGTGCTCGAAACCGAGGTACGAAGAGCGGAGAACCTCCTCATGACCGGCGATGCCGGAGTGGAAACAAGGACCCGGGAGCTCCTGGCGATTGCTGGGGATACCGTCGGCGTGGCCATTCTCGAAGCAGCCCTCTACCGGATCCTCGGCTACGCACACTGGCAGCAGGCGGAACGGACCGAGGCCGAGTCGGCGTTCCGGACCAGCCTGGAGAAAGCGAATGAGGCCGAGGCGCCGTATGAAGAGGCCCTCACCCGCCAGGCACTTGCCTATGTGAGCCACGATCAGGATCATGCCGACGCCGCCATCGCCGCGTTCCGGCGGATGGGCATCGTCCGCACCCCAGACATTCCGCTTGCCTAGTCGGAGCCACAGCCCGGGCGCCGGGACGATCAGGGCTCAACGCTGATCATGCCGACAGGAAGCCGCTAGTCCCGGGTACCATCCCGGCCCCCGCCTGAGGATCCCATGTCGTTCTCCCCAACCCTGTTCCATCCCGAGCGCTACCACGGCCACCGGCGGCGCCCGCCCTTCTTCGAAGGCTGGTACTTCAAACTGGTCGACGCCACCGAGACCCACCGCTATGCGGTGATTCCCGGCATCTTCCTCAGCAAGGATCCGGACCGCCATCACGCCTTCATCCAGATCCTCGACGGCACGACCGGCCAGGCGACCTACCACCGTTATCCGGCCGATGAATTCCGGGCGGCCACCGACCGGTTCGAGGTCGAGATCGGTCCGAGCCGTTTTTCGAGCGAGGGCGTAGTGCTCGACATCGCGGACGGCGACCGGGTGGTCAAGGGTGAGGTTCGCCTGGGAACGCCCCGTCCGTGGCCGGTGAGTCTCACGCGCCTCGGCATCATGGGCCCCTACGGGTGGGCACCGCGCATGGAGTGCAATCACGGCCTGGTGAGTTTCGACCATTCGCTGGCCGGCACGCTTGCCATCGACGGCCGATCGATCGATTTCGACGGTGGACGCGGGTACGGCGAGAAGGATTGGGGCAAGGCGTTCCCGGCCGGATACGTGTGGATGCAGTCCAACCACTTCGAGCAACCGGGGACCAGCTTCGTGGGATCTATCGCCATCATCCCCTGGCTGTTTTCGGCGTTTCCCGGATTCATCATCGGACTCCACCACGAAGGTGTGCTGCACCAGTTCGCCACCTACACGGGGGCCAAGACCGTCGACCTGCACTTCACCGATGAGACCGTCGAGTGGACGGTCGCCGACCGGATCAAACGGCTCACCATTCGAGCCGATCGCGCATCCGGCGGCCTGCTGTACGGGCCGACTCGCACCGACATGAGCGACCGGGTTGGAGAAACGATGCTGTCCCGCGTGACGGTCAACCTCACCAATGAGGCGGGATCGGTGATCTTCGCCGGCACCGGTCGCAATGCCGGGTTGGAATTGCACGGAGACCTGGAGCGTCTGCTGGCGCTGCAGACCGATGAGAAGGGCTGAGGCCGCGGACATTACGGCGGCCGGCGTCCGAAACGGCTAGTGCCCCTGCCCGCGGACCCGGTTGAGGGTGAGCTGCGCCGTGGCCAGGCCCTCCAGGAGACCGGCGTACAACGGCAGGCGATCTGGAGTGCAGCACCCGACTTGCAGGCGCCCCACCTGGGCACCGGCGTCTTCGAGATGGACAAGCGCCACGTCCGCCGCGGCAGGATCGTCGTCCGTCCGGTGCAGCCCGGCCCGTGCCTCGGTCAACGTGTGGGCGAGGGCCTTCATCCTGGGGCTGCGTCCGGGCTCGCAACAGGCCGCGTCGAGTTTGCGAAGGGCAGCCTCGCAGTTGTCGAGAGCATCGAACGCGGGTCCGAGGGCGGCGTGGTTAGACATGGCGGGGAACGATACCGCCTCGTGAGTCCTCTGCCGGGTGCGACTGCAGGGTGGCCGCCGCGGCCGGCACGCCCGCTACCCCTCCGGGGTAGACGCGCCGGTCGGCGATAATGCCGCCAATGGAACTCGGCCTCACCACCTTCGCAGAGACGTACCCGGACCCGGAGACGGGAACGACCATCAGCCATGGCGACCGGCTCCGGCAAGTCCTCGAGGAGATCGAACTGGCCGAACAGGTCGGACTGGACGTCTACGGCATCGGCGAGCACCACCGGCAGGATTTCGCCGCTTCGGCCCCGGCCATCGTCCTGGCGGCCGCCGCCGGGAGGACCAGCAAGATCCGGCTGACCCCGGCGGTGATCATCCTCTCGTCGGCCGACCCGGTGCGCACCTACCAGGACTTCGCCACCCTCGACCTCGTGTCGAACGGGCGAGCCGAACTGCTGGTCGGCCGGGGTTCGTTCATCGAGTCGTTCCCGATCTTTGGCTACTCACTCTCCGACTACGACGAACTCTTCGCCGAGAAGCTCGACTTGCTGCTGCAGATTCGCGACCGAGAGCGGGTGACCTGGTCCGGCAAGTTCCGGCCGCCGCTCGACGACCAGCCGATCTACCCCCGTCATGAACAGCTGCCGATCTGGGTCGCCGTCGGTGGCACCCCGGCCTCCATCGTCAGAGCCGGGCGGCTCGGATTGCCGGTGGCGCTGGCCATCATCGGCGGGGACCCCTCCCGCTTTGCCGTATTTGCCGACCTCCACCGGAGGACACTGGTCGAGTCGGGGTACGACCCGGCCGCCGCCCCACTGGCCGTCCATGCCCACGGCTACATCGCCGACGACAACGAGCAAGCCGCAGAGGAGTTCTATCCGTCCTACGCGGTGGCGATGACGCAGCTGGGCAGGGAACGGGGGTGGGGAGCGATGACCCGCCAGCACTACGACATCATGCGCGGTGAGGGCGGTTCGTTGGTTTTGGGCGACCCTGAAACGGTGGCCCGAAAGATCATCCACCTGCGGGACGTGCTGGGAATCAAACGCTTCATGCTGCACATCAGCGTCGGCACACTCCCTCACCATCAGGTCATGCGGTCGATCGAACTGCTCGGGACGAAAGTGGCCCCCCTGGTCCGCAACAGCTGACCGCGCCGCCCCAATTAGACCGTTTTCGCGCGGGGATCTCCCCCTATACGGTGGGAATCCCGCGCGAAAACGACGGATGCAAATTGAATTAAGGAGCCCAAACGTGACTCGGCGGGTGTAGGTTCGGCGAATACCCGACCGAGGAGGGACTCAGATGTTCGGGAACATCCAACTGCACGCGACGCTGCCCGCAGCCGATTTCGAGCGTGCGCAAGCCTGGTATGCCGACAAGCTCGGCCTCACACCCACCGAGGTGGAGGAGGGCGGCGGCGGAGCCTGGTACGAAAGCGGCGGGACGCGATTCTTGCTCTACCCATCCACCTTCGCAGGCACGAACCAGGCAACGGCGGCCACGTTCACCGTGGACGACGTTCCGAATGCCGTCGCCCAACTGCGCGAGCGCGGCGTCGTGTTCGAAGAGTACGACATGGGCGACTTCAAGACGGTCGACGGCGTACTGACGTTGCCCGACGGGTCGACGGCCGCCTGGTTCAAAGACAGCGAAGCGAACATCCTGGCCATCTCGACGATGTGAAGCGCATCGCGGAGTGATTCCGTGAGAAGCGGCTCCGCTGATCACACGATGGGTTGAAGTTCACGTCGGCAAACCCCGGCGCTAATGCCAGCTTGCCCGCGATGCCTCAGTCGCCCTCGTCACCCAGGGTGGCGGCCAAGCCGGCGGCGAGGGCATCCAGTTCGGCATCGGTCAGTCGTGCGTCCGGGTGCGTGAAGAGATAACTGGGGGGAGGCATCGAACCTTCGCGCACGGTCTCCGCTGCCTCTTCCCCCTCCTGACGCAAATGCCACTCAGAGAAGTTCAGCTTGTCCCGGCCCCCTTCCACGTCGTGTTGCACGAGCCACGATACGGGTGCCACATTTGAATACCAGGGCCACTCCGACTCGTTGCTGTGGCAGTCGTAACACGCCCGAACGGCCAGTTCCCGTGTCTCAGGTGAGTCCCAGGCAGGTTCAACAATTGCAGAATCCGGATTCGTGTGATCCCGTCCGTACGGAACGAGCTGGATGACGACCAGCAAACCGACCAGTATCAACAACCCACGCTTGATCCATGTCTTGTAGTTCTTCACTCCATGAGTGTATGCACACCCGGCAAGTGCCTCGCCGCGCTGCCCTTTCGTTCCTTTAGCCTGGGCGCGACAGTCGAAGCACCGTGAAACGAACAGGAGTCATCACCATGGCAACCTTCACACCGGAACAGGCCAAGGACCTCGGCAGCCGGATCGGAATCGACTGGGACACGGCCCGGTTCGACGTCGAGCAGTTCCGGATGGGTCTGGACGTTGAGCTCGAACACGGCACCCGCGATGCGGCGACGAACGTCACCGACGATGACCGTCTGACGACCGCCAAGATCGCCCTTGCCCACCTCAACGAGTTCCCCGATTACTACACCCGCCTGGCGGCCATGGAAAAGGAAGCCGAGGCATACTGGGAGGGGAAGTGACGGCGAGCTAGACGCACCTCCCGCTCCGGTCACCTCATCGGATTTGTCAGTCGGGGAGAACAGACTCGATGGCGGCGACGATCTTCTTGACCGACATCATGCCGTAGTCGAAGACGAACTGCTCATCGTTCGCCATCTTCACAATTGCACGGTTCATGAGCCCCTTCTTGAAGGCTTCGACGCCGGCTACCTCCGCCAGGGGTAGTTCTACCCGCACTTCATCGTCGGTTGAATAGCGATAGACGGTGTGACCCCCGGCAGCCGCGAAGCTTCCAACATCGAGAAAGATGGCCTTGACGATCGTCTTGTTGCTCGACTCGTACAGCGATTTGAAGCTCAACATCTCATCCGTGACCTTGAGCTTCCCGGTGTACCTGCCACCCTCTTCGGGGATGTAGTTGACGGCCCACTCGCCCAATTCGCGCACCATGCGACTGCCTTTCTCCTGGAACAACGACCCAACCATAACCGGGGCAAACAACGTCCAACTGGTAATCGATGGTCTGCGAACCGGTCGGCGCAACGCACGAATCCCGGCGAGAGCTCCAGGGTGCCCGGTCCGATGGGTTGACGCTGCCATCGCTTTGCGCTCACTTAACCCCGCGATGATCCAGCGTTAGGCGACCCGCGCATACGGTGAACCCACACCTACAGAGAGTGCGAGACCACCCGTGCAGTCCACGGAACGACCGGCGCGCAGCCTCATCGCCGCGCTGGTGACCCTCGCAAAGCTGAGGATTCTCGAGTTGCTGCAAAGCGACGGCGAACTCTCACCGAACGAGCGTCGACGTGTCATCGCCGGGTTGTTCCACGAAGGCGTCGCCCTCTTGCCGTTCGTCCGTCGCTACATAACAACGATGGCGCTGTCCGTCGCCATGGCCGTGCTCGGGATCCGGGCCAACTCTCCTACCGTCGTCATTGGGGCGATGCTGGTGGCACCGTTGATGGGACCGGTACTGGCGATCGCCGCCTCCGCCGTGATGGGCTGGCGGCGCCGGTTCTTCACGAGTCTGGCGTTGGTCATCGCCGCCTCGCTCGGTGCCGTTTTACTGGCGTTTGTGATCGCCCTGGTCGTTCCCGGGGCCTCCGGTCCTCCGTCCGGCGAGTTGCTCGCCCGAACCTCTCCCAATCTCGTCGATCTGGCAGTGGCGCTGGCGGCGGGAGCGGCCGGCGCCTACGGGCACGTCCAGCGGCAGTCTGCCGACGCGCTGGCCGGCGCAGCAGTCGCGGTAGCCCTGGTTCCGCCGCTCGCCGTCGTCGGAATGGCACTTGCGGCAGCAGAGATCGAACTGGCACGCGGCGCCGGGTTCCTCTTCCTGGCCAACGTGACCGGCATCACGTTGAGCGGAGCGCTCACCTTCGTCATCAGCGGATTTGTCCCGGGCAAACCGCTCCTGGCGGCGAAGTGGTCGACGTTGCGCGGGATCGCGCTAGCCGTGTTGCTCGTTGCCCTTCCCATCCATTTCGGAAGGGCAACCTTGATTCCTGTGACGGAGCAGAGCGGAATAGTGCAGGCTGCCCTCGACTCCTGGCCGGGACTCGAACATCTCAATGTCGAGATCGTCGATGTCGGAGTCGAAGTAGACAACGGCGTGACGATGATCGACCTCGTTCTGACCAGCGATGGGCCGGTTCCGCCTGCCCGGGAGCTGGCTACCAGCCTGGCCGACGAACTGGGAGGCACGATCGACCTGCGGCTGCAGGTGCTCGACACCGACGTGCAACGTGCCCTGATCGTCGACCGATAACAGGTCGGCACGGAATCGCCCGGGACGGCGAGTGCTTCCACCGCAACGTCACCCTTCCGTACGGTCGAACTCTGAGATGATCAGCCGATTGAGGCGGCGAAGCGTTTGAAGGCGGCCGCAGCCGAGCCCACCAGCGGGGCGGAATGGGCGAAGACCGCCACCTCGAAGTCAAACCCGGCTAGATGGCGCAGGCTGGCGTCGAACGTCGGCGTCGAGCGATTCATCCAACCGCGTTTGATCTCTCCGGCTTTGGTCCGGACCGCCGCATCGCCCACAAAGAGAACGCCTCCCTGCCGGTCGAGTAGGAACGACACATGTCCCGGCGTGTGGCCCGGCGTGTCGATCACGGTCAGGTCTTCGGGCAAGCCGGTCGATTTACCCTCTCCGATCAGGTGATCGACCTCGACCCCTTCGGCGCCCGGCATCAGCCTGTAGATGGGTTTGAGGAACCGAACCCGATCGAGAAACAGCGGCGCCGGGGCAGGCTCATCACCACGAACGGCCGGCGCATCCACCGCCGATGCGAACACCGGCGCGCCGGTCTCCCGCTTCAAAACGGCGGCGTTGCCAACGTGGTCGACGTGGGAATGGGTCACTGCGATGGCAGTGACGTCGCCCCGGGCACGGCCCAGAGCCGCCAAAGCGTCCAGCATCGCACCGTGGCGCCTGGGCATTCCCGTATCGATGAGCGTGACGCCCGCATCGCCGTCGATGATGAAGGCATTCGAGTAGCTGGGTACCAGATGCACCCCGGGAGCGATTGATTCCATGCCGGCAACGTAGCAAAACTCATCGAGAAACGCTCCGACCCGAGAGATTCACCATCCTTGCCGATAGGATCCACCGGTGCGCCCCCCATCACTCACTCGCCTGCTCGTGGTTGCCGTGCTCGTGGTCACCGCCAGCACCCAGGCGGTGTTCCTGCTGGGTGCGGGCTTCGTTCAGATCGGCCCTGAGCTCGATCTGGGACCGGTCGGTCTCGGTGCACTGACGGCCGCCTTCTTCCTCACCGCCTCCGCCACGTCCGCGCCGCTCGGACGCTGGGTCGCCCGGGTCGGATGGCAACACGCCATGGTGCTCAACACCCGGATCTCGGCTGTCGTGCTGCTGACCATCGCCGCCGCCGCACGGAACACATGGACGCTGGCCGGCCTACTCATCGCGGCAGCCGCCATCTACGGAGCGGCCAACCCGGCGGCGAACCAAGCCCTGGCCGATCACACGGACCCGAAGCGGCGAGCCACGATCTTCGGAGCAAAGCACGGCGGAATCCCGGCCTCCACCCTTCTGGCCGGCCTGGCGGTTCCGGTGGTAATCGTCCAGTTCGGCTGGCGCTGGGCCTACGTCGCGGCAGCTGCACTCGCCGTCGCCGTATCGTTTCTCATCCCGCGGGTTACATTTGAGATCGGACACCCGGCCGAATCGGACGACCCGACAGATGCCCGCCGGGTGCGGTTGTCCACGCGCCAGCTCCTGGCACTCGCAGTCGGATCGTCCTTTGCTACCTGGGGGGCCATCGCCCTCGGTACCTTCCTCGTGTCGGCGGCCGTCGACGCCGGATTCTCGGAATCCGCCGCCGGGACCCTGCAGTTCGCCGGATCTGGCATGTCGATCGCCGCCCGGGTGTTCTACGGGGTGCTCACCGACCGGTTCGGAGGTCGCGGCTTTGCCGCCATGGTTGCCCTCACCCTCACCGGTTCGGTTGCCTTCTTCATCCTCCCGCTGGTCGGTGGGGCAGCATTCACCGCCCTCGTCATCGTCGCCTTCGCCACCGGCTGGGCGTGGCCGGGCCTCCTGACGTTCGCAGTGGTCAATGCCAATCGAGGCACCGTCGCTACGTCGTCCGCCATTACTCAAGCGGGGATCTTCCTCGGCGCCGGGGCCGGACCCCTCGTCCTCGGAGCGGCTATCGAGCGCTGGTCCTTCTCAGGTGCGTGGGTGGCGGCCGGAATCGGTTTGATTGTCTCGTCGGTGGTGGTCGGCTCGGTCGGCGTCCGGACGGCCGCCCGCTGATCGGCTCTCCAAACCCGTTCTTGCGTCGCCATGCACTCGATTTCGCGTGATTACCAACGCAAGAACAGGAAATGCAGAAGCGGGCTAAACGTCGAACGAAGCGCCGGCCAAACCAGGCACCAACTCGAAAGGCAACTCCCGGCTCTTCCGCAACTCCTCGACCAGTCGATCGATCAACTCATCCGGGTGATCGGGTTCATGGTGGAACGTCACGAGCCGGCCGACCCCGGCCAACTCGGCGAAATCCGCCGCCTGCGTCAACGTGCTGTGACCCCACCCGACCCGTTGCCGGTACTCGTCATCTGTGTACTGCGTGTCGTGAATCAACACATCAACGTCATGGGCCAGGTCGTAGCCCGACGTCCAGGCCGGTTCTGTGGTCAGATGTTCCGAACCCAGCACCGGCTCATGGTCCGGCAGGTAGGCCAGGCTGCGACCGTCGGCTTCGACCCGGTAACCCAAAGTTCGACCAGGATGAATGATGAGATCGAAGGTCACAGTGAACGGACCGATCGTTGTCGTGCCCGCCCCCAGTTCGTGCAGCGTGAGGGCCGGCAGATCACGCAAGTGGACCGGGAAGAGGGGTGGAGATAGGTACCGACCCAGAAGCATGGCCAGCGAGTGCCCCGAAGCGCGGGGGCCCCAAATGTGAACTTCGGTGTCTGGATCAAAGAGTGGATGGAGGAATCCGAGACCCTGGATATGGTCCATGTGAAGATGGGTGAGGAGCACGTGTACGGGACCGGCGGTCGCCCCCGGCGAGGCATGGACAACCCCCGATCCTGCATCCAGCAACAAGGTGCTCTCATCGTCGGCCTGGACTTCAACTGAGGAGGTGTCCCCGCCGTATCGAACGGTGGCCGGTCCAGCCCGGCCGACGGAACCACGTGTACCGAGCAGAGTGACCCTCAATCCTCCAACTCCCAGAACGTGACGAGGACGCCGACCCTGCGTTCACCCTGGCCGACGAGGGGGATGGCCGTCACGCCGATCTTGCGCCAGATGCCGTCATAGGCTCGAATCCGTATCCGTCGGTGAGCCGGAATCCACTCAGTGAGCGCCACAACGATGGGCAGGTCCTCGGCGAGCAGTTCGGATCCGTCGAGCTCCTGGGTGGCGAATCGCTCGGCCAGTTCGGTGGCCGGCATTTTGCCCGCATCATCGAATCGAACTCCGAGGATCGCCTCGCCGGGTTCGTTGTAGAAAACCAGGTTCCCGGCAGCATCCGTGATCCACACCGGATGTGACATCGAATCAGCCAGTTGCCTGGCCAGGATCAGCTCAATCGGATATTGCGTCGCCATTGTGTCCCCTGCGATCGTTCGGTGAGTCTACGCGCCGGTCGCCGGTTCCGGAAGGGATGATTATCGGAGGCCCGGCACGATGCTCGAGACGAAGGCCGCAAGCGGGTACCCTCCGCGCATGTTTGGACTTGTAGCCGTTCTCCGCACTCTCTTTCGGGCCGCCCGGCGTATGGCGGCCGACCCGAACAACCGGGGCCTGGTGCTCCTCGTGGGTGGGCTCGTGGCCGGAGGCGCCACGTTCTACCACCGCATCGAAGACTTCTCGTGGGTCGACAGCTTCTACTTCACGGTCATAACGCTGACGACGGTGGGGTACGGCGACCTGGCCCCGCAGACGCCGGCCGGGAAGATCTTCACCATGGCCTATGTGCTGATCGGAGTCGGGTTGCTGGTCGCCTTCGTGACCGAAGCGGCCCGCCACCTCATAGCCGCCGGGGCGCCGGCGGGCCGGCGTCGCGATCGAGACGGGCCTCCACCGGAGTAGGCCGCCGGGCGCCGCTCACACCTCGTAGAGGAGATCGACGTAGCGCTCGAGGAGTTCATCGACCACTACCCGGACCGGCACCGTGGCGGCCATCCCGTACACCGGGGCGACCCCACCTGCCTCACCGGGATGAGCTTTGACCTCTTCGACGGCCGCAGCCAGATCATCCAGAAATCGTTGAGCGACCCCGCTCGCGGTGTGGCGCAATGTGACCGCCAGGTGCAGCGCCGGTGGTCGGTGCAATCCCGTGAGGTTCCAGCCCCGTTCGCTCATCCGCTGCAGCACCTGGTAGATGTCGAGCACTTCCGATCCGAATGCAATCACGAACAGCGGGTCGCCGAGCACCTCGAGTTCCGGTAAGTCTTCGATGCCGGATCGGATGACGGCGGCCGCCTCGAGGATCCGAGCAGTGGCATCGAGGTAGCCCTGCTCCCCGATAGACACCATTGCCGCCCAGGCGGCCGCACTCAACGCCCCCGGGCGGCTCCCGGCCAGCGTCGGAGAGAAGTACAGCCCGCCCGGCCAGTCGGAGGCGGTGAAATACTGGTGGTGGCGCAAGTCCCGTCCGCGATACAGCACGACCGACGTGCCCTTGGCTGCGTATCCGTACTTGTGAGTGTCTGCCGACATCGACGTCACCCCGGGTAGCCGGAAGTCGAAGGCGGGTACCGGGTATCCGAGCCGCTCGGCCCACGGCAGCACGAACCCACCCAGACAAGCATCGGTGTGGAATCCAACTTTTCGCTCGGCGGCCAGAGACGACAACTCCTCGATCGGGTCGATGGTGCCGTGCGGGAAGGCGGGCGCCGAACCCACCACTACGACGGTGTTGCGGTTGATGATCCCTGCTGCCGCGCTCACGTCTGCGCGAAAGGCTCCATCGACCGGGATGCGCACCATCTTCATCCCGAAGTAGTGGGCGGCCTTGTCGAAGGCGACGTGGGCGGTCACCGGGGCCATGATCTCCGGGTGCTTGATACCCCGTTCGATCCCCCTGTCGCGATAGGTCTTCATGGCGAGAAGAATCGACTCCGTTCCGCCGGATGTGACCGTCCCGACGATCTCATCATCTTCCCGGCCGGCACTCAGCATCGACGCCGTCATCGCCACGATCTCGGCTTCGAACTTGGTCGCAGAGGGCCACAGGTCCGCATGGAGAGGATTTGCCTGCGAATGGAGGGCAGTCACCTTGCTGAGGAATTCGATGTGATCGGGTTGCCCGTTGTACACGGCGCCGGAGGCAAAGCCATCCTTCCAGCGAGACTCCTCTCGCCCCGCCAGGTCCGCCATCTGCGTCAGAATCTCAGCGCGATCGACCCCTTGATCCGGCATCCGGTGATAGGAGGGCAGATCCTTCCGGTACGGCTTGACGGCCTCTTCCATGCCGGCGACCAGGCCATCGAATTCCGCTTCGAGGCGACGCCGAACCGGTGGTATTCGACGCAGGCCCGAGTACGCCCACCCGGCCAGTCGAGGGTTGACTCGTCTCAGCGGTCCCGCCAGCAGTGTCTCGATGTCCATGACTTCCTCGCCTACCCGTTGAGCCGGGCATAGATCTTGCGGTTGGCTTTGTGCAACTTGAGATACTCACGGTAAAGACGGTCGTAGACCTGCCGGTTCCCCGGGTCGGGTTCGTAGGTGGCGGCGATCTCGACGAGCTCTGGTATCTCGTTGTAGTCCATACGGCCGAGCGCGGCAGCTGCGAGGAAGGCAACCCCGCGTAGCCCGGCGAGGATCGGCTCCTTCACCTGGAGGACCGGGCGGCCCAGCACATCCGCGTGGATCTGACACCACACTGCCGAATTGGCGCCACCGCCGACCGCCCGCAACTCGTCCATCGGGCGGCCTGCGAACTTCTCGACGTATCCGAACAGCCAGCGCGAATTGAAGGCAACACCCTCGAAGACGGCCCGGATCAGGTCGTCTCTGGTCGTGTCGAGCGATTGGTTGAAGAAACCCGCCCGCAGATGGTGATCATCGACCGGGCTTCGCTCCCCGTTCAGCCACGGAGTGAAGATCACGCCGCTGTTGCCGGCCGGGACCCGCTCGGCCGCCCGGTCGAGGCCCTGGTATACGTTGCCGGCACCGCCATCGCCGTGCAGGCCGAGATTCTCCACCAGATAGGTGAGACAAGCTCCGGCACTCTCCTGCTCGTTGGCTGCGAAGTAACGGCCTGGAATGGCGGAAGGAAGTGCCCCGATTCCATGGAACAGGTCGGTCTTCTTGAACGGCACGTGACAGCTGATCCAAGATGAGGTTCCGAGATACAGATGACCCTGGAAGTCGCGTACTGCCCCGGCGCCGATGGCGGCCGACATGGTGTCCGGCGTGCCCATCACAACCGGGATTCCGGCGGGCAGGCCCAGTTCACCGGCTGCCTCATCTGAGAGCGGGGCGAGCACGTCGTCGGGAGGTCGGAGCGGCGGCAACTTGGCAGGATCGATGCCGGAGAGCTTGACGAGGTCAGGGTCGTAGTGGACCCGATCGAGGTCCCGGTTGTCGGTGACCCAGTGCAAGGTGATCGAGTCGTAACCGGCTGCCGCCATACCGGTCAGCCGCAGATTCAGGTAGTCCTTCGGTTCGAGGAACATCGTCGCTTCGGCGTACAACTCCGGACGATGGTGTTTCAGATACAGGATGTGGGCGATCGGATCCTTTCCGGAATGCCCCGGAGCACCGCCCGTCCGCCGAATCCACCGGATCAGCTTGGAGACGGCATACCCGGAGATCGCCACGGGTCCACCGTTGAGGGCGGGCATCTCGGAAGCGCCACGGGAGTCCATCCAGATGAGGGCATTGCTCAGGTGGCGGGATCCGGCCACCGGGACCGTCCCGGACCACTGGGCGGTGACGCCAACGGCCACGATGCCGGCAACGTCGACGGACCCGCGCTCTATCACCCGCCTGGTTGTGGCCGCCACCGCCTGCCACCAGGCCTCGGGATCCTGCTCGGCGCCACCGTCAGGAGGCAAGACGACGGGCACCGGCTCGAAGCCCCACTCCACCACCTCCCCCGACGTCGAAACGAGCCCCACTTTCGGGCCTGAGGTCCCGAGATCGATAGCGAGGACGAACGATCCGACAGACATGCTGCGACACTAGCGAGCTGGTCGTCCCGGCTCTCGCCGCAACCAGGATTCTGTTGGCCGAACGGCTCAGCATCCCAATGGGCGTGCTCAATCCAGCGATTTGACCCACAACCTCGACCTTGCCCGAATCGCGAATCCCATCGACTGGTAGAAATGCAGGCCCGACCCGACCCACACGACCTCGGCGCCATCCTCAGCCGCCCGCCTAATCGATTCAACCACGGCCGCCCGACCGAGCCCGAGACGGCGGTAGGTCGGATCCGTTGCCACAGGTTCCACGTAGGCCACCCGGTTGGCAGCCACCAGCCACATCCCGGCGAAAGTCGCGTAGTCACCGTTGGGGGCCGAGACGACGATGGTGAGATCTTTGCGAAAGCTGGGTGCCCGCTGCGCCAGCTCCCGCCCGGCCACCGCCTCCTTCTCAGGCGGCCCCTCATGATTGAACCCGCGCCACAGGACACGGTTGATCTTGTGGAGATCGTTGTCGTCTTCGAGAGACTGCAGCCGGAACCCGTCGGGCAACGGGGCCTCCGGAAGCGGCACCCCGATCTCCAACCGTGCATGCTCCTCGGATATCCGATCAGAGCACTCAAACCCGCGCCGGACCACGAGTTCCTCCAAGCCCGGGTCGGAGTCGTCGACAAAGACCCCGAGCACCTCTCGTCCGAACGATCTGGATTCTCCACCGAGGTGAACGTCGGCCCAATCGAGCAACTCAGATGCCACAGATTCATGTCCGGGTCGAATCTGTAGGTAATTGAACGCAGGGTTGTCTTCGAAATGGATGAATCCGATGACGCGGCCCCCCTCCTCAGCCAACCCGCATCGATCGAACGGCAATCCCTCCGACATCGGATGAAAATGCATGTATTCCCAGCGCGGCTGCAGCCAGGCGCGCAACACTTCGGGCCGATAGATGTCGACCAGGAACCGGCCGACCCGGTCGTAGTCCGCGACATGGTTGTACGAATGAATCCTCATAGCGGCTCCGCGGCGGAGGCTCCCCTCACGCTACCGAAAGCCGTTGACTCCGGTGGGTCTGGAGCCGCCTCAGACCACGAGGCCGGGCACATTGCGGCGATACAGGGCGCCCTCATCGGCGCCGTCGAGTTCCTGCGCGAATCGCCGGCCGTCCCACACCGCCGCCGCGATCGTTCCCGGCGCCAGCGCGTCGCCGATAGCACGTACCGTGTGGAGTCCCGCCTGCTCCCACTCCTGTTTGCGGTCTTCACATTTGATCGCCAGTTGCTCGTTTGGCAGCCGGGCGGTCACCAGAAGCACCGCATCACACTCCACGACCGATTCACGGCCGGTGAACACGCACCTGGTCGAGACCGCCCCCTCCTCGACTCGCTCGACCGTCCGACGAGTCAGAAGGTGGCAACCCATTTCCAGCAGAAGCCGCTGGATCCGGTGCTGCTCCATGGTGTTACGGGTGAAATCAGAGATTTCGGCGGTTTGGGCTATCAGGGTCACTTCGAAGCCTTCGCCTCTCAGCAATTCCGCCAGCACACCGCCCATGTAGTAGTGCTCGTCGTCGAAAAGCACGATCCGCCGCCCGAGTGGGCGAGACCCGGACAGGACGTCATCTGGAGTCAGTATCTCCATTGATGGGTCGATCACCATCGGGCTGGTGTGCCGATGCCCGACCCCATCCCGTCGCCAGGTCGAACCAGTCGCTACCGCAACGTGGCGGAAGCCGTAGTCGAGGATCTCATCTGTCGTCATCGGGCTCTCGAAGTAGTACTCGACGTTCGGAAGCCGGTCGATCTGTCCTTGCCGGTAGTCCACGACCCGCCTCCAGGTAGCCAGACCCGGGAGACTTGCTTCACGGGCAACCCGGCCGCCGAGTTGACGGCCGGCTTCAACGAGAACGACTTCATAGCCCCGCTTGCCCGCTGCCATGGCCGCTTCCAGACCGGCCGGACCTGCCCCAACCACGAGGACCCGCTCCGGTTCGGGGGTCTTCCGAAAGGTCTCGGGATGCCAGCCGCGGCGCCACTCTTCTCCCATCGCCGGGTTCTGAGTGCAGCGAATAGGCGCCATGGTCCAATCGCCGGTCACACAGATGTTGCAGCCGATGCATTCCCTGATCTCGTCGAGACGCCCTTCGGCGATCTTGTTCGGCAGGAACGGGTCGGCGATTGAGGGACGGGCGGCCCCGACGAAGTCCAGCACGCCCTGGCGAATCATGCGCACCATCGTGTCAGGTGAAGTGAATCGGCCCACCCCTACTACCGGCTTGGTGGTGAGTTGCCGCAACCCCAGCACATACTCCTCCTGCCCGGCCTCCGGCCCGAAGCGCGACGTCACCGAGTCGTCCGGCCAGGTGCCAACCATGAAGTCCCACACATCGGGCAGTTCCCCCACTAGTCCGAGGACGCCCTCGATGTCGTCTCGATCTATGCCTTCGGTGCCGAGCAGTTCATCAACGGCGATCCGGCAGGCCACGCCGGCCCGGCCATCCACCTCTTCGAGTGTGTCCTCGAGGACCTCCCGCAGTAGCCGGACCCGGTTTTCGAGCGACCCGCCGTACTCGTCGGTCCGGTGGTTGTAGCGAGGCGAGAGAAAGAACTGCAGGGTGCTCAGACTGTGCCCGGCATAGACGTAGACGATGTCGTAGCCGGCCTGCACAGACCGCCGCACGGCCGCTCGATGCCAGCCACGCAACTCATTGATGTCGTCCCTGGTCATTCGCCGTGCCTGCACCGGTTCAAAGTGGCTGCCGGATAGAGGCAAGTGATCGGGTCCCATCGGCGGGACCCTCGTGTAGAAGTTGGGAGCAGACATCCCGTTGTGAACCAGTTCGATAGCGGCCAGCGATCCGTGCGCGTGGATCTTCGACACGACCAGCGAGTGAGCAGGGAGGTCGGCGTCGTCCCAGATCCGGCCCTCGACATAGGGGGTCGTCTCAGACGAGGGATGGATCTCTACTTCCTCGGTCGAGACGACCGCCCATCCTCCTTCTGCCTTGACGCCCCGCATGGCCGCCAGGGCATTCGGGTCTCGATATCCCATACCGTTGCAGTGCGGCACCTGGAAGAATCGGTTGCGTGCCGTGACAGGTCCGATGGCGACCGGTTCGAACAAGACGTCGTAGCGTGGATCTCGCGCAGTAGACACGGGATCCAGGCTACCTCCCGCCCTATGCTCGAGATCGTGCCGACCCGCCATGACATCAGCACCGTCCCACCTCAGGGCGGGTACATCGCCAAGCAATGCCCCGTGGTCGCCCACCTCGCCAACGACCCGACCATCGACGTCGTACTCATCGAGCGGCCTGATGACGTGCAGTTGCGAATGGACCGCGGTATCGAGTTCGAAGTACAGATCTTCGCCGAACTGAGCAAACTCCACCCGGAGGCGACGATCGTCGATAGGGACTCCTCCAGGGCCGACCGCGAGGCAAGAACCAAAGCCGCGATGGACGGTGGGGTCATGCTCATTGTGGGCGGGAGGCTGCCAGCGGACGCCGCCGGCCGGCGGGTCGGTGAACCGGATTTGCTGGTACGCGACGAAGCCGTCGACGGTCGGTGGACCTACCACCCGATCGACGTGAAGCATCACCTGACGCTCGCAGCCGAAGACCGGGCCGCTGGAGCCCGGACGAGCCCGCTGTCTTCCCCGGCCCTCGCATCGGCCGCCAATCCGGCCGGCTCCACAATCCGCCCACACGAAGGAGACGCACTACAACTCGCCCACTACCACCGGATGCTCGAAGCTTGCGCCCACGCTTCGCCGCGTCCGGCCGGTGGCATCATCGGCAAAGAGCTTGTGGTGGTCTGGTACGACTTCCACGAACCGATGTGGCGATCGGGCGGTCGGATTCGCACCACTCTCGAACGGTACGACTTCGAGTTCGACTTCCGACTCGACATCATCGCCATCGCGCAGAAACGCGGCATCGACGCCACGATCGAGCCGTTGGTGGTGCCTGTCAAGATCACCGACTGCGGCACCTGCGAATGGTGGGAGGTATGCCGGCCGGTTCTCGAGGATTCCGACGATGTCAGCCTTCTCCCTCGCATCGGATGGCCACAGTGGCGCGACCTTCATCTCGGCGGAATCACAACTACCGAGCAACTGGCCCAACTCGACTGGCAGACGGCCGACCTGATCCGTCAGGGCGTCGACGTCGCCACCTACCTCGAGGGAGCCGCCGTCGCAGAGCCTGCCACGCCGGTGGCCGACGTGATCGGCAGGCGACGGGCCAAACAGATCAGGGTGCTCTCCGAAGCCGGATTCACCACGGCCGGAGATGCCGCTCGGCTCGACGCACATACGGTGGAGGTCGCAACGGCCCGCGCAGGTTCGTCGCTACGAACCTTGCCGGCTCACATCGAGATGGCCCGGGCCCGAATAGGCACCGAGACGGCCTACCGAAAGCGCGACATCGACCGGGTCAGCGTGCCACGCGCCGATGTCGAAATCGACATAGACATGGAGAACACCATCGATGAGCAGGCCTACCTCTGGGGGGCGCTCGTTACCGATAGGTCGGGGACCATCTACCACCCATTTGTTCGGTGGGATCCGATGGATTCCGATGGCACCGCCCGGCAGGAAGTGTTCCACCGTTTCTGGAGTTGGATCACCACGTTGATCGAATCCACCGAGTCGGCCGGAGGAACTGTTGCCGTCTACTGCTACTCGAGCCAGGCGGAGGAGCGCCACATGCGGAGAGGCATCGCCGGCGACGACACCGCAACGGCCGAATCCGTCGAAGCCTTCATCCAATCAGGGCGCTGGGTCGATATGCGAAAGGAGTTCGAGTCGCAACTCATTACCGGCGAAAGTGGAGGCTTGAAGACGGTGGCCGCCCTCGCCGGATTCGCCTGGAGGGACGCACAGCCGGGAGGCGGGAACTCCATGGTCTGGTACCAGCAGGCAGTGGCCGGCGACGCCGCCGCGCGGGAGCGGGTTCTCGCCTACAACGAGGACGATGTGCGAGCGACGAAGGCACTCCGGGACTGGATGGACGGCTCTTCGTTTCCTTCGATCACCGAGATCTGACCCGACTCCAGTGCGGGGAACGACAACACGAACGTGCTGATTCCGTCATCGTATGTGTAGGACAGGTCGCCGCCCATCAGTGTGGCGAGCTTGCGTGACACCGTGAGGCCGAGCCCAACCGAACCGGACACCCCGCGTTCGGCTCCGGTGCTCTGATACGGCTCGAATACTCGCTCGCGATCCTCAACCGGGATCCCTCGCCCGTTGTCACGAACGCGGATGGTCACGACCCCATCGCTGGTCCGGGTCTCGACCGACCGCACGGGCCCCCCGTAACGGATGGCATTCGTCAATAGATTCCGGACGATCTGGCGTAGCCGGGTGGGGTCGATCTCCGCCACGGCGGGCTCGAGGTCCAGACGGATGGAAGCGCGCTCGTCCTTCGTGCAGACACAACCCGATACGACCATCTCCGCCTCGGCGGCGACATCGACTTCCACCTTGGAAATGGACACCGCTCCGATGTCGGCGCGAGCAGCCACGAGGAGGTCCTCGATGATGTTGCTGAGTTCATGGCTCTGGTCGGCGATAACGCCGATCAGTTCCTTAGCTTCGAGTCCGGAAATCCGCACCTCGTCGTCGAGCAATTCCTGCGCAAATCCACAGACGACGGTCAGCGGCGTACGCAGTTCGTGGCTCACCGTTGCCAGGAACTGGTCCTTCGACTGGATGAGGTGTTGGAGTCGATCATTGGCGACGCGCAACTCCCGGGTTCGGTCGTGCACCTTTTGATCTGTTGCTTTGAGGGCCGCCGCCAGCTTGGCTTGCTGGATTCCGATGAGGAACCCGGCCATGGCGAGTACGAAGGGAGCGAGATCCACGATCCACAGAACGGGTTGTGCGGCGTGAGCGTCTGCAAGAGTCTGCGCCCCGGTCCGCGTAGCCGCGGTCCACCCGATCGCAGGAAAGAGAGCTCCGAACAGGAAACCGTAGATCCCCCATCGGGCCACGGTGTTGCGCTTTGAATCCACGAGTTCAGATATCGGCAACCGGCGAGCCGAACTGAACGGAAATCTCGGATTGGCCTGCCGGGGTCTGATCCGATCACCTCGACCGCGGGCCTGGCAAGCCGTTTCGTGGCCGTTCGCCGCCTCCCCCGGATCTGATTAGGTCCTACCGAAGTGGGACCATCCAGCAGTCGGACCCGTGAAACGCGAGAATGCGCCCACGATGGCAGCCACCGACCGACTGAGCCACCCTCCCGATCTTGCCGTGCTGAGAACCATCGAACAGCGAGTTCTCTGGCTCGCCGTCCGAATGGTCGACCATGCCAATCGAACTGATGCAGGCGGCATCAAAACGGGCGGTCACCAGGCGTCGTCGGCCTCGATGGTTTCGATAATGACCGCGCTCTGGTTTGCCCACATCGGAGGCGATGACAAGGTCGCCGTCAAGCCGCATGCCTCGCCGGTCTACCACGCCATCAAGTACTTGACCGGCGAACTCGACCGCTCCTACCTGACCCGGCTCCGCCGCCTGGGCGGCCTCCAGGCGTATCCTTCCCGGACCAAAGACCCGGACGTTGCGGATTTCTCGACCGGCTCCGTTGGGCTCGGGGCCGTCGCTCCTCTCTTTTCTGCGGCCGCCCGCCGCTACGTCGACCACCACTTCGGGTCGCGCCCGCCTGCAAGGTTCATCGCCACCGTGGGAGACGCCGAACTCGATGAGGGCAACGTCTGGGAGGCCATCTCGGAACCCGCACTGCAGGGCCTGGGCAACGTGACGCTGATCATCGACTTGAACCGGCAGAGCCTCGACCGGGTCGTCCCCGGCATCCAGTCCGGCCGACTCCAGCGGCTCTTCGGCGACGCCGGCTGGCATGTCGTGGAGGCGAAGTACGGGAACAGACTCGAGGCCGCCTTTGCCAGGCCCGGCGGCGAAAGCCTCCGCCGGCACATCGATGACATGTCGAATGAGGAGTACCAGAGCCTGTTCGCGTTCGAAGGCGCCGACCTGCGATCGAGGTTTCTGGCGAGTGCCCCTGCTGAGCTGAAGACGTTCCTGGACGACGTCGCCGACCAGGACCTCGCCACGCTCATCGGCGACCTCGGCGGCCACGACCTCAACACCCTCATCCGGTCGTATCGCACCTGCGATGCCGAAACCGACCGGCCCAGCGTTGTTTTCGCCTACACCGTGAAAGGATGGGGACTTCCGATTGCCGGTGATCCGCTCAATCACTCGGCGCTGCTCTCCCCCGCGCAAATAGACCGCTTTCGCAATGCGGCCGGCCTGACGCCGGACACGGAGTGGGACCGTCTTCCCGCAGACTCACCGGAGGGCATGTTGTGTGCCGCGGTCGGTGGCGAGATCAACAACCGTCCCTCGCCTCCGAGACCGGTGGTCCCGATTGCTTCCGAGATCTCATCGCACAGTGGAAGTCGACCAACGTCGACCCAGGAGCAATTCGGCAGGGCGCTGGTCGCACTCGGGAATGATCCGGCGGTCGCCGGCCGGATCGTCACCGTCTCACCCGACGTGGCGACGTCCACCAACCTCGGCGGGTGGATCAACAAAATGGGCGTCTTCTCTCCGACCGAGCGCACCGACTACTTCGGCGACGGCCGGCTACTCCGCTGGCAGCCGGGGCCATCGGGCCACCACATCGAACTCGGTATCTCCGAGATGAATCTCTTCCTGCTGCTCGGTCAACTCGGTCTTGCTCACGACCATCACGGCGAGATGCTGATTCCGATCGGCACCGTCTACGACCCGTTCGTATTGCGCGGGCTCGACGGTCTGGTGTATTCGCTGTACAACGACAGCCGGTTCATCGTCGCCGGCACTCCATCGGGAGTCAGCCTCGCCCCGGAAGGAGGCGCTCATCAGTCGAGCATCACTCCTTCCGTAGGCCTGGAGTTGCCCGGCATCACCTACTGTGAACCAACCTACGGTCGGGCACTCGACTGGCAGCTCTCTGCCGGCATCTCGAGTCTGGCAGACCCCGACGGCACCAGCCTGTACCTCCGTCTGTCGACCCGGCCGATCGACCAGACCCCGTTTGAGGAGGCCGTCGACCGGTACGGCCCCGAACATCTGCGCGCCGCCGTGCTGGCCGGCGGCTACCGGCTCCGGGAGCCGTCCGCCGGCGGGTCGGCCGGAGTCGTCCTGGCGGGCAGCGGGCCGACCATGCCCGAGGTCCTCGCCGCTGCCGACCTGCTCGAGGAGGAAGGCATCATCGCCACGGTTCTCGACCTCACCAGCCTGGACCGCCTGTTTCATGAGTGGCGTCGCCACCTGGCAAGTGCGGTCCGGTCAATGCAACCTGCGAGCGCGACGATTCACCTGGAGAACCTGATTCCGGAGAATGAGCGGCGCCTACCGATCGTCACCATCCATGATGCATCGAGTCACGCCATGTCATGGATCGGCTCCGTTTTCGGGCAACGGGTCATGCCGATTGGAGTCGACAGGTTCGGCGAATCCGGGACGATCGACGAACTCTACGAGTCCTTCGGATTACTACCCGATCAGATCGTCAACGCGGCCGTAGCGGCAGTGAACCTACGCAGCTGATCCACGGTATGGGTGGAGCACGGTATCGTCTGCGTATGTCCCATCCGGCAGACGAACTGCTCGAGCAACCGGTCCCAGAAGTCACCACCGCGGAGGCCACAGACGTGGCATCCCGTATGTTCGGCGTGGACGGAGACGTCCGTCCGTTGGACAGCGAGCGTGATCGCAATTTCCTGATCATGGGCCCGGACGGGGCCCACGTCCTCAAGTTCGCCAACCCGGCTGAGGGCTCCCAAGTGCTGTTCATGGAAGCGGCGGCTCTCGAACACATCGCTTCAATGGATCCGGACCTGCCGGTACCCCGGCCGCGCCGGACTCTCGATGATCAAACCCTGGGTACCTACGTGGCGGGGAAAGCAAATCTGCCGGTGCGGATGGTGAGCTACCTCCCGGGGGCCACGCTTGAACAGGGTGTCTCATCGGCCTCGCTTCGTCACAGCGTTGCCACCACACTGGCCCGCCTCGAGCTGGCACTACGCGGGTTCTTCCATCCGGCTGCCGGGCGAGTGCTCCTCTGGGATCTGGCCCATCTCGCCGCGCTCCGCCCGAAGCTCCACCACGTCGAACCCGCCCAGCAACCCCTCATCGAGCACTGGCTCAACCGGTTCGACGATCTGGTTGCCCCGCGCCTACCTCACCTGCGAGCACAGATCATCCACAACGACTTCAACCCGGACAACCTCCTCGTCGACCCCGAGGACCCCGACCGCATCGCAGGCATCATCGACTTCGGCGACATGGTCCACGGTCCTCTGGTTATCGACCTGGCGGTCGCCATCGCCTACCAGATCCTCGGTGACGAAGACCCGACCGACGTAATCGCAGAAATGGCGGCTGCGTATCACGAGCTGATCCCACTCGAATCCGGAGATCTGGAAGTTCTCCCGGATCTGGTGGTAGGCAGACTGCTGCAGTCGCTGGTGATCGGTGCGTGGCGTGTCGGGCATCACGAGGATAACACCGAGTACATCCTCGCCTACTCCGACAGCACCTGGCTTGCGTTGGAACGCCTCTCCGACGTCGACCCTGATGAGCTCGTTGAGAAGATCCGGAGGCGGTGCCGTCGGCGATCGGCACCGTCAAGCCTGCCCGAACGCGAGCTGATCGCGCATCGGGAGAGAAGATTCGGCCCGGGCCTTCGACTGTCATATGCAGAACCCGTCCACGCAGCGTCGGCGGAGGGCGTATGGATATTCGACGCCGCAGGAGATCGGTTCCTGGACGCGTACAACAACGTGCCGCATGTCGGGCATAGCAATCCGACCGTGACGGCCGCCATCGCCCGCCAGGCGGGCGTGCTGAACACGAATACGCGCTACCTCGTCGACGACGTGGTCGAATACGCCGACCGGCTGGTTGGACTCCTTCCGGACCGGCTCGAAGTCGTCCTCTTCGTCAACTCAGGAAGCGAAGCGAACGACCTTGCCTGGCGGATCGCCCGAACCGTGACCGGCAATCAGGGCTTCGTCATCACTCGCTACGCCTATCACGGCTCGACCTACCTCACCATGGCCACCTCGCCGGAGGAATTGGGACACGACGGTCTCAAGTCCTGGGTTGCGACGGTTCCGGCACCCGACACCCGCCGTGGTCGCGACGCAGAAGTCGGGTCTTACTACGCCGGATTCGTGCCCGGTGCCGTCGAGGCTCTCGGCGAGGCCGGGCACCAACCGGCCGCCTTCATCTGTGACACGATCTTCGCCAGCGACGGGATCTACGACGCTCCCTCCGGGTATTTCGAAGCCGCGGCAGGCCACATCCACCGATCCGGCGGGTTGTTCATTGCCGACGAAGTCCAGGGGGGCTTCGGCCGGGTCGGTGAGCGCATGTGGGGCTTTGCCCAGCAGGGCGTGGTTCCCGACATAGTCACCCTGGGCAAACCGATGGGTAATGGACATCCTGTTGCAGCGGTCGTCACGTCGACCGAGATCGCAGAAGCATTCACGGAGCGCGGGTACTTCTTCTCGACCTTCGCAGGCAACTCGGTGTCCGCGGCGGCCGGCATGGCGGTGCTGGACGTGATGGAGGCGGAGCATCTCCCGGCGCACGCCGAGCGCGTGGGCGAATACCTGCGAGGCGAACTCCGTACGCTGGCAATCCGTCATCCGTCGATTGGCGACGTCCGGGGTGCCGGCCTTTTCGTCGGCGTCGAACTCGTCTCAGGTGATCAGCCTGATCCGGACACCGCCGAATGGCTGGTCAACCAGATGCGTCGTCGACACGTGCTCATCGGTCGGACCGGGCTGCATCAGAACGTCCTGAAGATCCGTCCTCCCCTGGTGTTCGACGAATCCCATGCCGATATCGTGGTCGAAGCGCTCGACACGATTCTCAGCGAGCGAAACGGCTGACCAGCCTGGGCGGAGCCAGCCCTCGTCAAGGTTCGGGTACCGCCTTCCTGGGGGCCTTGCCAAACGAGAGGGAACGGATCGGGCCGGCGGTCCTCTCAGCAATCCGGGTTGATGCCCTGCGTGATTCCTGAGCGGTTGACCCAGCCGCGACGAGCGCCCCGGGTGGCTTCCGCCCCTCCCGGGGCTGACTAGTCCTTTCGTCACCAGGGCCTTTGGCTCTCAACCACTCTCGGTGGTTGACGATGAGAAGGGTAAGGAGCGGGCACATGAAAACAATCACAACCGAGCGTTGCGAGTTCTGCAACGGGCAGGCCGTCGCCTACCAGCGCGGGGCGCTGGTTTGTGGTCGATGCGGTGTCCGCCGTACCTTCGGGAATGGCCCGATCACGATCCCCCCACCCCGACGCCGCAGAACGGCCGTCATTGGCATTTTCTCATCCGGCCTCGTCATCAAATTGATGATGGGGTCTGTGGCATTGGCGGCGGTCGGTGGCTTCGCCTCCGCATCCGTGGTCCCGGCTCCCAACCCGTTCGCAGGAGAAACGGAATCGACCGTGGCCGGCGTCCAGATCGACGCACCCGGCGATCAGATCGACGCTCCTTCGACCGACCTCACCTTCGACGAGATGATCGCGCTGGTTTCGTCTGCGCAGAGCCAGGCTGTGAGCGCCCGTGAACTCGCCGCGGCCGCCCAGGAGTGGGCCGATTGTGTTTCGGACTATGCAAAGGGCTACCACGAAGAGGGGCTGAATCCGACGGATGTCTGTGGCCCCCACCCGCGCCCGTCCCAGTTCGGTCTCGACGATGACGACGAGTCCGGCGCAGAGCAATCGGACGACCACGAGGAGTTCGATTCCGCCGACGACTTAGAGTCACTCGACGACAGCGACGCACTCGACCCCGCCGATGAGAAGCACACCGACAAACCGGAGAAGATCGACAAGCCCGTCCCCGATCAGGCCCGGGCCGATGGAGAGAAGTCCGACAAGACGGACAAGACCGGCGGTGCCGACTCACAAGGTGACGACAACGACGATTGAACGGCTGTGACTAGGAGACCTGTTTCGGGACCGCCCCCATCAACGACATGACCGGCCGCATGCACTTGTGACCGAAGTCGGCAGTCGGGTCGAACATCAGCGGACAACCGCCATCGATGACGACCACGCCGTTTTCGCGGCCGAGGCGGGTCGCCTCCTCGGAAACGCTGCCCGGTCCAAATGAGCGGTGCATCCATACTCGCTTCACGCCCACCGCCACGACGTCGCGCATGACGGCAGCCGCGTTGTCTTGACTCGTTCCGATCACAACCGCATCGACTCCACCCGGGATCGAGCCGAGATCGTGGTAACACCGGTCCCCTTCGATCTCATCTGCGTTGGGGTTCACCGCGAACACGTCGTAACCGCGGTCCCGGAGTCGTTGATAGACGATGTTGCTTCCGTGTCCCTGCGGATTCCGGGATACGCCGGCTACCGCCACTCGCTTCTGAGCCAGGAAGTCGGCGGCCGCTTCCTTAATTGTCACCATGTTGAACCCTCCAATTCGCAGGCGCCGAAGTGCGGCGCCTCACCGCGAGTCTCTCGAACCTTGACGGGATAGTCCAGAGGCGAATGGCCCTCTCAGCTGAGTAAACGCACCGTTCCCGGTGGCCCGCTCCTGCGGCCGGACTGCGCTCACATCCGTATGGTTCTTTCTAGCGCCGCAGCCCTCATCCTGACCATGCTGACGACCGAGTCCGGCGGAGGTCCGGCGCCGTCGAAGCCCGAGGAGGACAGATATGAAGATGCCCAAGCCAACCGAAGAGGACAAGGTGTACTTGCGGTCGATCGTTCCGGATCACCGCGCCGTCGAGATCAAGCCGACGTTCGGGAATGTTGCCGCTTTTGTGAACGGCAATATGTTCATGGGCTTGTTCGGCCCGGCTGTGGGTGTCCGACTCCCTGAAAACGACCGAGACGAATTACTGGCGTTTGATGGGGCCGGTCCATTCGGGCCAGAGGAACGTCCTATGAAGGAGTACGTGGCACTTCCACCTTCCTGGCGGGCGGAGCCACAACCCACGGCGCAATGGGTAGAGAAGGCACTCGATCACACGGCAAGCCTGCCCCCCAAAGCGAAGAAGTAATCCGCTCGACGGTCTAACTGACGCTCGCCAGTTCTCTCCGGACGACGGCAAACTCCTCGATCCCTATCCCCTCCGTCCGGGCTTCTTACTACCGTGACGATCACCCGATCGCGAGGGAGTGATGGCAGAGACGACCACCCTTCGGCTGTACGAATACCGCTGGGTCGTACTGGGCGGCTTTTCCCTTCTCAACGCTCTCGTCCAAATGAACTGGATCACGTTCGCGCCGGTGACCGGGGACGCAGCTTTGTTCTACGGAGTGAGCGAACTGGAGATCGGTCTTTTGTCGCTCGTGTTCATGGTGGTGTTCATCGTCGTTTCAATCCCGGCCTCCTACATCATCGACACCTACGGGATCCGGGTCGGTATCGGGATCGGTGCTCTTTTGACCGGCGTGTTCGCCCTGACGCGCGGCATGTTCGCCGACGCCTACACGCCCGTCCTGATCAGCCAGATCGGATTGGCCGTCGGGCAGCCATTCGTGATGAACGCAATCACCAAAGTGGCGGCCCATTGGTTTCCCCTCGAGGAGCGAGCGACTGCCGCGGCTATCCCCTCTCTAGCCCAATTCGTCGGGATCATCGTGGCGATGGCGGCTACGCCGTACCTGGTGAGCGGCCAGGGGATGATCGGGATGCTGATGATCTACGGAGTTCTCTCGGTGGTCGGAGCGGTTGTGGCCCTGGTGTTGATTCGGGAGCGGCCGCCGACGCCACCGAGCCTCACCGACGACAATGAACGGACCAGGGTGTTCGAGGGGCTGCGACACATCTTCCGGCAGAAAGACATGCTGATCCTGCTGCTGCTGTTCTTCGTCGGATTGGGGATGTTCAACGCGATCAGCACGTGGATCGAGCAGATCGTCGCCCCTCGCGGATTCGGGCCGGGGGAGGCCGGGATGATCGGCGCCTTGATGGTGGTCGGAGGTATCTTCGGCGCCGGGATCCTGCCGGTGTTGTCTGATCGTCGACGCCGGCGCAAACCGTTCCTGCTTCTGGCGGTGGCCGGTATGGCTCCCGGACTGATCGGTTTGACTTTCGCCTCCGGTTATCCGCTGCTGCTTCTGTCGAGTTTCGTGTTCGGGTTCTTCCTGATGAGCGCCTATCCGCTGGGGTTTCAGTACAGCGCGGAGATCAGCTATCCGGCGCCGGAATCCACTTCCCAGGGCATCATTGTGATGGCCGGGCAGGTCTCGGGAGTCCTGTTCATCCTCGGCATGGACGCCTTCAAGGCCGAAACGACCGACTCGATGACCGGCTCGATGGTGGTGTTCATCGCCCTGACGGCACTCGTCATTGCTCTAACGAGTTTCCTCGACGAATCCCCCATGATCCTCGGCAACCTCGACAAAGCAACCGACCCGTTTTCGCGCGGCGATCCCACCCCATAGGGTGGGAATCCCGCGCGAAAACGAATTTTGGGTCGCCGCGTGCGCCGCTCCGCTATGTTCGGTGGTACCGGTAGAGAGGACACGATGCTTGCCCAGCTCCACATCCTGCTCACCTACACATGCCCATTCGAGTGCGACCACTGTTTTGTGTACTCGAGTCCCTACGCCGAGGGAACCTTCAGCGTAGGTCGGCTCAACCAGTTGCTCGACCAGGCACAGGATGTCCCCACAATCGACTGGATCTACTTCGAGGGAGGCGAGTCATTCCTGTTCTACCCGCTCCTGGTCGAGGGTGTGCGCTCCGCGCGGGAGCGCGGATTCGAAGTCGGAATCGTGACCAGTGGCTTCTTCGCGGCGACGGAGGCAGACGCCGAACTCTGGCTGCGTCCGCTCGCCGGGCTCGGCATCGCCGATCTCAGCGTCAGTGACGACGTATTCCACCACGGTGAGGAGACCGACAACCCGGCCAAACGCACAATGAGGGTCGCAAAGCATCTCGGGATTCCAACCGGCTCGATCTCCATCGATCCTCCCAACGGGTTCGGAGTCGTCGGACAGGCGAAAGGCGAACCTGTGGCGGGTGGGTCCGTCATGTTCAGAGGTAGGGCAGTCGACCGCCTCGCCCCGGGTTTGCCCGGCCGGGCGTGGGACACCATGAAGGAGTGCCCATTCGAAGAACTAGAGACTCCCACCCGGATCCACGTCGATCCCTACGGGCACGTACAGCTGTGTCAGGGGATTTCGATCGGCAACGTGTGGAAGGCGCCGGTCCGCAAAATCATGGAGCACTACCGAGCCGCCGACCATCCGATTTGTGGCCCGCTCGTCGAAGGCGGGCCGGCCGCGCTGGCACTTTCGTACGGGTTTGATCCGGATGATGAGTACGTCGATGAGTGCCACCTCTGTTTCGAGACGCGGCGCTCGCTCTTGCACCGCTTCCCGGAGGTATTGACCCCGCACCAGGTCTACGGAATGGCATGAGCACATCGCTCACGGAGCGCCCCAGGGTCCGGCATCGACCCGGGGGAGGAACAGAAGCGGCGCGGTGCGTTACCTTGGAGCCAGACGGCTAGCCACAGACCAGCCAGTCGAGAGAGGGGAACCGCATGGCCGCCTATCGAGAAGCGATACCAATACCGGGACCGGAGGCGTTCGAGGAACGAAGCCGCTCGGCCCAGCTTTCTCAAGCGGCCTTCGTATTGGCCGCCGGTTCGGGTGTAGCCGGGTACGCCGATCGCCTCCCTCACCAGAAGGAGATGGTGCTCCCTGAACTCGCCAAGCTGGAACGGAAGCGGAAGATCTCTGTCGAACGAGCCCCGACCTACCTCGACGTCGATACCGCGGGTTACACCGAGCAGCAGAACTTGAAAGTCCCGGCTGCGGAAGGAGCCGCCCTCGCCCGTCAGCTGATCGATCGTCCCGACCCGATCCGCGCCGCCTCACTCGTCGAGGCCAGCATGCACAGCCGGCATCAGTTGGTCCGGACGGCTGCGGCAGTCGCCGCCCTCGATACGACCGCCCGCGCCCCGACGTGATGCACTGCCTGTCCGAAGGCGCCGGCGCCCGTGATCCTCTCACCAGGGACATCGCACGAGTCGCGCTCGGCCGGATCGATCACACGCATGAGGCGCTGAAGAACGTCGTCGGACGGCCGGCGAAGCTCACGGGACGACTGGAGAAGTCGAATACCGCGCTGCTATCCCACGGAACGTTCGCCTCACGGAGTCGCTGGTGGCGACCCGGCGGTGACTTCTACGAGTATCTCGATGGCCTTGCACCGCCTCTGCACCTCCACGATCCGAGCTTCCGATGGTCGGGTCTCTATTCGGAGACCGGACGGCAACTGGCCGCTGATCAACTGCGAGCCTGGACCGTCGATCAGCAACTGGACACACCGGATTTCATCGCCCACAGCCACGGAGGGACCGTGGGCAACCTGGCGACGCGTGACGGGCTGCGGCTCGATCGTCTCGTCCTGCTGAGCTGGCCGGTTCACCAGGGATGGATCCCGAACTTCAGCAACGCTCGCCTTGTGATCGACGTGCGAGTGAGGTTCGATCTCGTGATAGTTGCCGACCGGGGAGGGCAGACATTCAACCCGCCGGCCGCCCACCGGGCCAAGGTCAAGAGCTACAAACACGGGTGGTTTGACCACGGGCACACCCACGATCCCGGCTACTGGGACATGCACGATCTACCCGCCAAGCTGGCCAACCGGTGAGGACAGGCTGATGGGTCTCGCTGCCTCGGCCAGGGTGCTCACCGCCGGAGCGGTGTGGCGGCTCACCGGCGCCTCCCGGGCCGGAACGGTCCTCATCGAAGCGGCCGGCTCAACCGACGAGAACAACCAGATGCTGGCCGGCATGCTGCTGGTCCGGGCGGGCGACCGATCGGTTGATCCAGTCACGAACGCTCTGACCGGCGGCACGGGATCACCTCAACTGGTGGATGTGTTGACGAGCATCGGGTCCGCCCGCGCCCGTCGAGGGCTCCAGTCCCTGACCGACCAGGGAGGGGCGATCGGGGATGCTGCCCGTCAAGCCCTGTGCGACCTCGATCAGATGGACGGTTGAGCGGCCGGTGGCCGTTAGGGGAGGAGGGCGTCGAGGATGCGTTCGGCGTAAACCTCGCCGAACACGGCTATCACGAACATGATGGTGGGGACGGTCAGTCCAACTGCGGCGTGCAGGAGGGTGTGGGTGGCGGTGGGGGTGGTGGGGGCGTCCCGGATCACGTTGTGGAGATCGATGAGACCCCGGAGCTGCTCGGACTCCTCGGGAGATAGTTCCCCGAACCGTGGCTCGAACGCATTGATGCGACGCCGCAGCACCGCTAGGCGCTGGTCGCGGGCCCGCCGGACGATCTTCTCGATACCGGCCCGGAAACCGAGGGTCGAACCAATGGCGGTGAGGTAGCCGAACACGACGAACCCCACCGCCAGGGGAAGCACCAGCGGCGACTCCCACGACACCAGGACCACCGCCAGCACCAGATGGATGGTGATCCATATTCCGGAGGCGAACCCAAAAAGATTCGTCGTCCGCACTGCCTTCTGGACTTCGGGCGAGTCGACCGGGCTGGACAAGAAGAGGTGATGCTCATATCTGGCTTCACGGGTCATGACCGCCCAGTCGATCGGGTTGAAGTTCACCCCGAAGTCGAAGAGCAGCAAGGCCAGCAGGACGATGCTGCCCGCCGGCAGCTCACCGATGGCGGTGGGGGTGAACAGCGCGCAGGCCACCAGCATGATGGCGGCCACCGCCACGCCCGGCACCGCCACCCAAGGCAACCGATGCCAGCGGCGAGTGAAGTCGGCCAGCTCTCGCACATCGGACTCCCGCACCATGGTCGGCAGCAGCGCCAACCAGTCCTCCATTGTCCGCGTTTGCCACGGCCCCAGCTGGACATCGAGGGGCGGCATCCTCAGCGGTTGCGTGGCGTCGTTCAGACCGTAGAACACGAGGATCACCGCCCACCGGCCCCAGGGAATCCCGGCCCACTGTCCGGCCAGCGCGGTGACCAGCAGCACCAGAGCCAGCCTGAGAACGACCCAGCGAACCGAAGAGCACTGCTGCTCGTGCACTCAGCGGTGCCACTCCCAGCCGCCGCCGAATCTGATCCTCCAGACGAGGAACGAGGAAGGGAATGTCCGAGGCCAACCGCCTGCGAATGTCCTCCACACAAGCGTCGAACGCCTCGGTATGCCCGGGCGACTCATCGCCCCGAGCCTCCAGCCGGGGAAGGGACGGACCCGGCTCCCACCTCGTGCCCGCATCGGCGACCGTGCTTCCCGACATGTGCGCCCCGGAGTCGGTCATCCACCACCCCCAATGGCTGTAGAGAGCTCGGCAACAGCATCGATAGTCCGATCCACGCAACCCGACCAGAGGAATAAGACCCTTTCGATCCCGCTCCACACCCGACTGGAAGTGATCTAGCCGCCATGGCACATGCCAATCGGCACCGCAGCTCCATCAGGGTATCGGCTGGCGACGAGACCCATCTCGAGGTCTACGGCCACCACGACTCATGAACCGTCACGACTGCCTCTCAAAGGTCTCAACCACAAGACCAACCGAAGCCGCTGTCGCCACCGGGTGAATACTGACCCTTTATCACCGCTCGAATTTTGACCCCCTCCTGGTCGGGTCCACCACTGAT
>JARGFH010000018.1 GCA_029210695.1 Acidimicrobiia bacterium | reverse complement strand
AACAACTAGCATCCAAACCCAACCCAAGGTGAGGAATTTCGATGAGCAACCCTGGGGAATTTCAGCGAGCGGCGTCAGCATACCTCCACGAGGTTGAATCGAAGAAGAATGACGCCCACGAAGCCTCAGTTGAACTGGGGTTTCAAACGGAGCCGGGTGTCGGAATCGAACCGACGACCACTTCTTTACAAGAGAAGCGCTCTACCGACTGAGCTAACCCGGCGGTGCCCGAGAGAATAGTGCTAATCGAGAGTCCGGCTAACCGAGTTCCCCGCGAACGCGGCCGATCTCGAACATTGCCAGAGCGGCTGCCACGGAGACATTCAGACTCTCGAGATCCGAGCGCATCGGGATCGAGGCCACCACATCGACACGATCCTCCACCAAGCGGCTCAAACCCCTGCCTTCCGCGCCGGCGATGATCGCAACGGGTTCGGTCAGAAGCGGGAGGCCGAACAGGCTCTGCGAAGCGCCGGCAGTCAACCCGACCGTCCAAACGCCGGTCTTCTTCAACCTGGTGATGGTGTCGGCAATCGAAGAGACAACGCATACCCGCACGTGTTCCAGGGCTCCGGCGGCGGCCTTGAAGGCGGCAGGCCCGAACGGAGCCGACCGCCGACCTCCCGTGATCAACGCCTGTACGCCGGCCGCATGCGCCGAACGCGCCACCGCCCCGAGATTGTGCGGATCCTCGACATGGTCGAGCACCATGAGGGCAGCCGGCGTTGCCAGCTCGATTGCATCTTCAACCGAAACGGTGGCAAGCGGACGGCATTTGGCGACGAATCCCTGCGGCACCTCGGTGAGGGCATGGACCCGAATGTCATCGACGACCTCATACGGCACGCCCGAGCTGCCCACCATTCCCTCGAGATCATCGCGACGGCGGCGATCGACGAACAACCGCTCGACCCGCCCTGCTTCGACGGCGGCCCGTACGGCGTGGACGCCCTCGACGCTATCCCCGATGCCAGCGGGCGCCATCGGCCGTATCCTCCACGATCACTCCCAGCTCGGCCAGATCGTCGCGAATGGCGTCGGACGCAGCCCAGTCTCGTTCGTCCCTCGCCTGCGTACGTTTGGCGAGCAAGGCTTCCATCATCTGATCGACGGGTCCGGCGACGACCCCAAATCGGCCCGCAAGCGCGGCCAGCGCCGACTCGACATCTTCGCCATCCGTCAGCGCAAGGTCGAGGCCGAGCACCTGCACCATCGTGGAGAACACCGCAACGATCGGACCCACCTCGACTCCCTCGTCGAGCCGGCGGTTGCCTTCCTTCACCGCTTCGAACATGGCGGCCAGCGCGTCCGGAGTATTGAAATCGTCATCCATCGCGGCAGTGAAGCGTGCGAGCAGTTCCTCGTCCGCGACGGCCCCCTCAACCTCCGACCGCCTGCCGAATGCGCGCAAGCGCTCGAGTGCAGCGGCTGCATCCTCCAGGAGTTGCTCCGAGTACTCGAGCGGCGATCGATAGTGGGCGCGCAGGTAGAACAGCCGCACCGTCATCCCGCCGAACCGATCGATAGCCGTGGCTAGGTCGATCACATGGCCGGTCGATTTCGCCATCTTCTCGCCGCCGAGGTTCAGCATTTCGTTGTGCAGCCAGTAGCGGGCAAACGGCGAGGCACCCGCACCCTCCGACTGGGCAATCTCGTTCTCGTGATGAGGAAAGATCAGGTCGGTTCCCCCACCGTGGATGTCGAATCCGTCTCCCAGGTACTGGGCCGCCATCGCCGAGCATTCAATGTGCCATCCGGGTCGTCCCTCGCCCCACGGCGAGGCCCACTTGGGCTCTTCCGGCTTGGCCGCCTTCCACAATGCGAAGTCGAGCGGATCACGCTTGTTCTCCCCGATCGCCACCCTGGCCCCCGACAACAGACCGTCGAGGTTGCGGCCCGAGAGCTTGCCGTACCCGGGAAGAGAGCGAACAGAGAAGTAGACGTCACCGCCGGCCGCATAGGCCAAGCCCCGATCGATCAAGTTCGAAATGAGACTCAGCATCTGGTCGATGTGCTCTGTGGCGCGGGGTTCGATATCCGGACGTTCAATACCCAGGGCGCGGTAGCAGGCGTCGAATCGAGCCGTCATCTCTGCCGCCAGGTCGGCGACCGCCATCCCGCGTTCGTTGGCAGCCGCGATGATCTTGTCTTCTATGTCGGTGACGTTCTGCACATGCGTCACCTCGAAACCCTTCCATCGGAAGTAGCGGCGGATGACGTCGAACGCAACTCCGGCTCGGCCGTGCCCTAGATGTGGTTCCGACTGGACGGTAGGACCACAGACGTACATAGAAACCTGGTCCGGATCCCGGGGTACAAAGGTTTCGAGGCTCCGACCGAGAGTGTTGAATACCTGCATGGGGTAGCAGATCCTAGGGCACCACCGAGGCGGTAACCACCGCCACCGCCGCCACTCCTTCGTCTCGCCCAATGAAACCCAATCCATCCGTCGAAGTGGCTTTGACGGACACCGACTCGATTCCCGTCTCGAGCACTGCGGCCAGTCGTTCACGCATTGCCGTGCGATGGGGAGCAATACGGACACGTTCTGCAATCACCGTGACGTCGAGATGGGCGATCGCCAGTCCTGCACCGGCGAACCGCTTGAACACGTCTGCAAGAAGCACCATCGAGTCTGCGCCCGACCACTTCGAGTCGGATGACGGGAACAGCAAACCGAGATCACCCAAGGCGGCGGCTCCCAGCAGCGCGTCGGAAACTGCGTGGGCCACCACATCTGCATCGGACGTACCGACCAGCCCGCGGTCCGGGTCGATTATCCTGCCGGCCAGCAACAAGGGGCCCACGCCGCCGAAGGCGTGTACGTCGTATCCCCATCCGACTCGTATCACAGCAGCGACTCGAGCACGCGCAGATCCTCCGGATAGGTCAGCTTCAGATTACCCGGGTCTCCGTCGACCCACCCGACTGCCCCTCCCATTGCTTCAACCATGGAGGCATCGTCGCTGGCATCACCAACGAAGAACGCATGCGCTTCCATGAGCGCGGACAATCGAAAACCCTGCGGCGTCTGAGCGGAAACGAGATTCGTCCGGTCGCAGGTACCGACGACGGCCCCGCCTGCAATCTCTTTCAAGGTGTCGCGAACCGGAACGACGGGGACAACACCGTCGACATCGCCCTGCTCGAGACGTTCGATCACACGCGCGACCAGCCCGGAACTCGCCAGAGGACGGGCCGCGTCGTGGACGAGAACATAGTCAACACCCTCAGGGAGCCGGCTCAAGCCTGCCGCCACGGAATCTCGACGCCGCTCCCCGCCCGGGACGCCGCCCTCCACCGGGCCGACCAGGATCACCCCATCGACCCCACCGCTGAGAAGGGCCTTCTGTCCCCATCGCCAGAGAGGCACACCGCCGAGTTCGATGTGCTGCTTCATCCCGCCAAATCGACGGCCCAGGCCTGCCGCAACGACCACCCCCCAAACGATCATGAGGCTGGTCGGGCAAACAGCATCCGGCCAACTGCAGTTCGAGTAGTACTCGTCACCACCACCTCGAGATCCTGGCCGATCAGATTGGACGTCTCCTCGACCACCACCATCGTTCCATCATCCAGATAGGCGATACCCTGTCCGGCCCCCTTCCCGGCCTTGGCGATCGTCACGGTCATGGTCTCGCCGGTACTCACGATCGGCTTCAGCCGCTCACCAAGAACACTCGGATTCAGCACGGTAATGCCGCGCAGTTCTGCGGCCTTTGAAAGGTTGTAGTCGGTCGTCACCAGCCGGGCGTTGGAGAGCGCCGCCAGATGGAGCAATTTGGCATCGACGTGCTCGAACTCGAGAACGTCCTCCTCGAGCACCGTGAACTCGCCTGTGGCGGAATGCAGTGCTTCGAGCGCCTCGAGACCTCTCCTGCCCCGCCTCCGAATACCACCGTCACCGGAATCCGCCAGGCCCTGGAGTTCGTCGACAACAAAGGCAGGAGCCCACAGACGGCCCTGCACGAGGCCGGCCTGCACGAGCGCCAGGAGGCGCCCGTCGATAGCCGCCGAGGAGTCGATCAAGTAGGCCCGCTCTCCCTCAAGAAGGCTGTGGCTGCGCAGAGGCCCGCGGGTCCTGAGGCCGGCCACGGCGAGGAGATCCTCGGAGCGGGCCATAAAGACCCGGACGGCCACCAGGATCAGCAGGAGGGCAACCAGGGCTGCCAACGGCCACCCGATGGCAGGAGGCAGCAGCAGCACAATCGGAATCGAGGCGACGATCCCGATCAGCAATCCGGTCACGACCCCGAATGCCCCGGCAAACAGGCTGGGGCCGGATACCCTCGCCACCAAGCGTTCAGGCGCCGTCTCGAGACGAGAACGAAAACTCCGGCCAAACATGCCCCCGCCGACATACCCGACTCCGGCTCCGATGACGGCTCCGACCACAGAAGCAGTGTCAGATACGCCGAGTGCATCCGGGAAACGGGCGGATAGCGAATCCCCCAGTTGGAAACCGGCGGCGGTAAAGACCAGCGTGATCAGCAGGCGAACGGCCTCAACGACCACGGCAGACCTCCGTTAGCTCTCTTCGATCTCGACCTTGGGTAGTGCCCTATCGAGTTTCTTCGTTGCCTCTTCATCGTCGATTGCCAAAGCGAACTGAAGCTCGCTGGTGAGGGTTAGCCTGGCTTTGCTCAACATGCGTTTGAGGGCAGGCGAAATGCCCTTCGTCTGCTGAGCGAACGTGAGGTCACGAACGACCTCGGCAACCTGATAGATGTCACCACTGGTCATCTTCTCGTTGAGTACTTTGTACCAGCGAGACCAGTTGCTGCCCGCTTCCTGGGGCTCCTCCTTGAAGAGCTTGAACACCCGCCCTGCGGCAGCCTTGGAGATGACGGGGCGGATGGTGTCTTCGATGTTGTCGACCGGCACGAAAACCGTGAGTTGGTCGGTGGCAATCTCGAGTACGAAGTAGTCACGCTTCTCCCCCGCCACCACCTGCTTGACCTTCTTGGTGATGATCGCGGCACCGTGGTGAGGGTGCACAACCTTGTCGCCCAGGCCGAATGGCGACGGCCTCTTGCGACGAGGGGCAGGTTTGGCGGCCGGAGCGCTCGCCGCATCGGCCGTGGCATCAGGCTGGCCGGCAACAGGTCGCTTCGCAATGGGCTTCTTCAGCACCGCCGGCCTCAGCTCGGCCTTGGCGGCCGGCTTCCTCGCCGCGGGTTTCTTCGCAGCAGGTTTCTTCGCTGCAGCCGTCTTGGCAGCAGGCTTCTTGGCAGCAGGTTTCTTCGCCGCAGCCGTCTTCGCAGCAGGCTTCTTGGCAGCAGGTTTCTTCGCCGCAGCCGCCTTGGCAGCAGGCTTCTTCGCCGCAGACTTCTTAGCGGTCGCCGTCTTGGGGGCGGCAGGTTTCTTTGCGGATGCGGGTTTCTTCGTGGCCATGCACACTCTCGTCGGGGGCGGAACAGTGTACCTCGCGCAGAGCCGGGCTCGTTAGTCGAGCGAGGTGGATTGCCACATCTGGGTGCGGTCGACCATGCGGTCGAAATAACGCCGGATCTGCTCAGCGCGGGCTGCGCCGACGCCTTCCACGCGCTCGAGGTCAGCAGCTGAAGCGGCCAGCAAGCGCTGCACGTCGCGGAAGTGACGAACCAACGAGGTCCGGACGAAATCAGGAAGCCTTGGAACATGGGACAGAAGCCGAACCCCGCGGGCTTCCGCCTGCTGGTCGGGTTGATCGAATCCGAGTGCCTCCGCAACCCGCTCGGCACTGGTCAAATCCGCCATCGGTATTGCTTCGAGATCGTTGAGAGCCCCACGAATCACATTGGCCCGATTGGGGCGAACGTAGTCTGCCAAAGTCAGTTCCCTGAGCTCATCCACACCATGGATCAGGTCGGCAATCTGAAGAACGATCAGGCCCCCCTCGTCACCCAGACCTACCGCATCTTGCTTGATCTCCTGCCCGATCCTGCGCACGAGTTCAGACCGCTGCAACACCGTGAGGACCGTCCGGAAGGTAACGAGGTCGGCTATCTCGGAGCGAGTGAGGATCTCCTCAGCGTCTTCGAGCCTTCTGCGGAACCGATCGAGCGTCTGGAGCGATTGGTTGACCTTGGCGGCGACAAGCGTGGGACTCAAGAGCTCGTGCTTGGTTCCATCGATGAAGAGGGTCGCCATGCGTCGGTCCTCACTCACGCTCAACACCGGCCTGCGGGTCTGCTGTGCGGTACGTTCCGCAGTTCGGTGTCGTGCGCCGGTCTCATCCGTACCGTATTTGGGATTCGGCAGCAGGTGCACATTCGCACGCAGGATTTGTCCGAAGGAATCGTCGATGATGATCGCCCCATCCATCTTGGCCAGCTCGGCCAGCCTGGCAGGAGTGAAAGCGGAGTCGGAGAGTTCAAATCCGCCGCTGCACAAATCTGCCACTCCCGCGTTGAAGCCGAGGATGACGAGGGCACCATTCCGCTGCTGAATGATTCGCTCCACAGCCTGCCGGAGCGGTGTGCCCGGCGCCAGACGCTCTAGGACATCTTGGAGAGTGAGACGCGCAACCATCGACAGGAATCTACTACACCCACCCGAGCCTCAGCGTCGCGTCATGTGAACCGGGTTCCGTTCCCTCCCAGGGTTCCGAAGCACCTACCCGGCACTCATCTCCCCGGCGTATGGCCTCCGTCGGGCAGCAAACCCGCCCACTCCAGGGCCTCAGCCAGCGAGCTCACATCGGAGGGCGCGACGATCCGCTCGACGCCCAGCCGGTTGGCTTCCTCCCGGCGCCTCGACTCATGCGGCACCGACCTGATCTCCCCCGTCAAGCCCACTTCACCCCAGGCAGCCAGCCGACCGAGCGGTTTATCGAGCAGCGAGGAGACGAGTGCGAGCGCCAGCGGCAGATCGATCGCAGGCTCGGCGATCCGGAGACCACCCACCAGCCCGACGTAGACCTCCCGGTCGTAGAAGGGAATCCCACCGTGGCGCGCCAGGACTGCGATCAGCTGGTGAAGTCGGGCGGACTCGATGCCACGAGTGCTACGACGCGGCTGGACGAACTTGGTAGGAGCGACCAGCGCCTGCACCTCCACCAGCACCGGCCGGCGGCCCTGCACAGCTGGAACGACGACGGACCCGGCCACCGTGTGACGCCACCCGGCCAGAAACACTGCGGATGGGTCATCGACCTCGACCAACCCGACGGTCGCCATCTCGAAGAGGCCGACGACGTGGGTCGCCCCGAATCGGTTCTTGAGACTCCGCAGGGTGCGGAGGCCATGCTCGGACTCGCCTTCGAGATAGAGGACGACATCGACCATATGCTCCAGCAACTTGGGTCCGGCGATGCCGCCATCTTTGGTGACATGACCGACCAGAATCACCGCCACGTTCCGTTCTTTTGCGAACCGCGTCAAGCGCGCCCCACACTCGCGCACCTGGGCGATCGAGCCGGGGCCGCTCCCGACCTCTGCGGCACTCACCGCCTGCACGGAATCCACGATCAAGAGGTCCGGGCGCAACTCCCCGGCAGCCGCGATGATGGAATCGACGTCCTCTTCCGCGAGGAGAAACACGTTGTCCGTGGCAACGCTGAGGCGTCGGGCCCTGAGGCCCACCTGGTCTTCCGATTCTTCAGCGGTGGCAACGAGGACCTTCCCGCCGGCATCGGCGAGGCTCCCGGCGACCTGAAGCAACAGCGTCGACTTGCCGACGCCGGGTTCACCGCCGACAAGTACCACGGATCCCGGCACGAGACCACCACCGAGCACACGATCCACTTCACCGATCCCGATCCTGGCGCGCTCGATCGTCCGGTTGCCGGCAACCTGCAACGGTGTCGGCACCGGGATTCGCGCAACGGACCTGGCACGGTCGTCTTCGATCAAGCCCAGATCGGACCGGCACTGCGGGCAGAAGCCCATCCATTTCCCGGATCGATATCCGCACTCTCCACATCGAAATGTCATGGAGCGATCCTATCGGCGGCATGGGACACAAGAGCAAGTGAGCTATCTGCCAACCCGCACCAGCCGCGAGCCCTTGCTAGGGCTTCGCGCGTCCTCGAAAATGCCAGAAAGCGAGGCCGGCCAAGGCGGCCACCAACACTACGAGACCGACGATATTTGCCGGTGTCCAGGTTTCCGTCGTTCTGATCGCCCACAGCACCATCAATGCATGGCACAATAACGCCCGAAGGAAGGACTCTGGTTGAGCGAACATACCTGCACCAACTGTGGCGCCCAGTTCAAGGACGATCAGTTCTGCCCGCAGTGCGGCCTATGGGTCGATCCGCTTGCGGACAGCGAGGTCGAGCAATTCGATCTCGATGACACCCCACCCGACAACTACGTGGAGGAAGGCGACTACGGAGTGGCCTCGATTCCCTATACCTCCCTCACGTGTCCGTCGTGCGGCGCCGCCAACCCGGAGACCAACCGGCATTGTGAGGAGTGCGGAGCGAGGCTAGCGCAAGGCCCCCTTCCCGTTGCCCCACAACCATTCCTCCAGGCGTCGGCGGGTGTCAGGGCCGCCATAATGATCACGGGCGTCCTGCTCGGAGTGCTGCTGATCGCCTGGATCTTCGGGGCTCTCACCGGCGACTCGACCGATGACACCGTCGTGGATGGAGCATCGAGTACGAGCACTACATCGGCGACGATCGCCGCCACCCAGAAGCTGCCGGTGCTGCTCATCACCTGTTCATCCGAGTTCGTCAGCCTGCCGTGCGACAACCTCAAGGACGGTTCTGTTGAGACCTACTGGAATGACTTGAGCCTCAAAGGTGAGGGCGCCGAGTTCGTGATCACCTTCGGCACCCCCGTCCAACTCGAGACGATCGTCATCATGAATGTCACCGACGAGGCGAAGTTCAGGCGGAACTACCGGATCAAGGACCTGGAGATTGTCGCCGACGACGTGACCTCGCCGTTCAACTTCACGCTGGATGACAAGTCACAGCCACAGTCGATTCGCATTCAGACACTGGCGACGACCGAACTCACGATCCGGGTGACCGGGGTGTATGCCGCGGAGGCCTACACCGATCCGGCGACGGGAGAGGTCGGCATCCCGTTTTCCGAGTTGGCACTGGCAGAGTTGGAGTTCTACGGCAAACCGGGGCGTTGAGCACCGCTCAACGCCCCTTCAGAGTTCTAGGTTCTAGGTAGTGGGTCGTGCCCAAACCGCCAGGTGTTCTCGCCGGAAGAACCTACAACCCATATCCGATTACCTGATTGGGCCTATTCCTTCACGTACGGTTGACCGTCGGCCGCCGGCGGGCGGGCCCGGCCGACCACTCCGGCTACCACGATCACCGTCACGATGTAGGGCGCCATCAGCAGGAACTCACCCGGTATGGGCGTCTGAAGAATGGCCAGCTTCGCCTGGAGTGAATCGGCGAAGCCGAAGACAAGTGCTGCCCCGAGAGCTCCAACGGGATGCCACCGACCGAAGATCATTGCTGCCAGGCCGATGAAGCCGCGGCCGGCCGACATGTTCTCATCAAACGCACCCGCCGAACCGACCGTGAAGTATGCACCGCCGAAACCGGCAATCATCCCCCCGAGAATCACGTTGAGGTAGCGGAACCGGAACACGTTGATGCCCAGCGTGTCGGCTGCCTTTGGATGCTCCCCCACTGCCCGCGATCGCAAACCCCACCGGGTCTTGAACAGCGCGAAGGCGATCACCGCCACCAGCACATACATGCCGTAAACAAAGAAGTTGTGATTGAAGAAGATCGGTCCGATGAACGGGATATCGCCGAGCAGGGGAACCTTCCAGGCCCGGAAGATATCGACGCGGTTCAACGTGTCGGAATTCTCCACGAGAATGGAACTGGTCAGAAACGAGGTTATGCCCAGCGCAAAGATGTTGATGACCACCCCGGCAATGATCTGGTCGACCCGGTACTTGATCGCCAGCACAGCCAGAGCGAACGCCAGCAATCCGCCCACCAGGATTCCCGCCAGAATCCCCATCCATGGTCCTGCCACCGACCCGATCAGGGCGCCTAGGAAGGCCCCAGACAGCAGCATGCCCTCGATGCCGATGTTGATCACCGCCACTCGTTCGCACATCACACCCGACAGTGCTCCGAACGTGATCGGCACGCTCTTGACCACCGTCAGCTGCAGCATCCCCACCAGGCTGAAAGACTTGCCGGCCGCCGCCCACCCAAGAAACGTGAAGGCGATCAGCGCCATGGCAAGGCCAAGCACGATGTTGGTAGCTTTCCCAAAACCTCGGGTCAGTTGCATGCCGCCCAGAAAGGCCAGAAGCGCGGCGGCGGTGTAGGAGAGCCCGGCCGCGGACAGAATGAGATCCGGAAGCTGGAACCGGTCTTCTGCGGCGGCCAGCCGGAAGGTCGCATCACCCTCGGTCCCCATGGCGAAGACGACCAGCACGAAGGCAGCCAGCAAGAGATAGATGACTCCGATGATGCGTGCCCGTCGAATCTCCGCCGGAGATCGAAGCACTCGCTGTGCCGTTGCAGTTGCAGTAGCGGCGGTCATGTTGCCCACCCCCGTGTGATTTGCTCGGCCGCCTTGACGGCCCTCACCCGGAATATGGCCCGGATCAGTTCCGGAGCTGCAATGAACACCACGATGAGGGCCTGAATGACCAGGATCAGGTCGATCCCCACATCACTCGCCACCTGCATCTGCTGCCCACCCGCTCGCAGCGCACCAAACAAGATGCCGGCCAGAACCACGCCGAACGGATGCGACCGCCCCAGCAGGGCGAGGGCAATTGCGTCGAAGCCGAGATTGGCGCTGAAGCCGGGGGTGGCGTTGCCGAGCACCCCGAGGATCTGAGTCGAGCCGGCCAATCCGCCGAGACCACCTGCAACCGCCATGACCAGGATGTAGGCCCGCGTGACGTTCATGCCGGCGTATTTGGCTCCGTCCGGATTGGCTCCTACCGCCCGGACCTCAAAACCGACCGTTGACTTGAACAACAACCAGTACACCCCCCAGGCAGCCAGCAACGCCACGATGATCCCGGCATTGAGCCGGTACTGCGGGTCTATCCAGCCGAGCAACTTGGGAAGCCGACCAGATTCCAGTACGTCCTTGGAGATACGATCGGGCCGACCCTCCCGCTGAATGAAGGTCGTCTTGAGGGCGTAGTCGACGAACCGAATGGCGATCCAATTGAACATGATGGTTGTAATAACCTCGTGTGCCCCGGTCCTGGCGCGCAGCCAGCCGGGAATGCCACCCCAGATGGCCCCACCAATGAAGCCGCCCAGGATGGCCAGCGGTAGATGGAGCCAGATCGTAACGTTGAACTGAAACCCGACCACGAGGGCCAGCATCCCGCCCATGAGCATCTGACCTTCCGCGCCGATATTGAAGAGCCCGGCCCGAAATCCGATGGCGACGGATAGCCCGGCGAGTATGAGCGGAGTTGCCCAGGTGAGCGTTTCCGAAACGCCTCGAACCGAACCGAAGGCGCCGGTGAACAGGCCGCCGTACGCGTCTCCGATCCGGGCGAAGGTCTGCCGGAAAGCCTCACCGGCGTCATCGCCCCACATGCCGAGCAGATCGATGTCCGAGAGTGCAATGATGATGGCCCCGATCACCAGGGCCGTGAAGACGGCCAGTACCGGGACCAGGATCTGGGACCGCCAGTCACCCTCTGCCCCTGTGATGCGCGCCCAGATGCGCCGATCGGGGCCGTTGGCAGCCGGCTCGGTGGCCATTCCTTCCCCGTTGGCCGGGTCCTCAGCCTGCGGGCCCGTGTGCTCGTCGCTCATTTCTCAGTCACTCCTGCCATGAACAATCCGAGTTGTGTCGTGTCGGTCTCGTCCGGGCGGCGCTCGGCCACGATCTTGCCCCGGTACATGACGAGGATGCGATCGGAGAGGGCCATGACCTCGTCGAGTTCCGTCGAAACAATGAGGATTGCCCCACCCGTGTCGCGCTCCTTGACGATTCGCTCGTGGATGTACTCGATGGAACCGACATCGAGTCCACGCGTTGGTTGCGAAGCAACGGTGAACTTCACGTCGCGTGAAAACTCGCGCGCCACGATCACCTTCTGCTGATTGCCTCCAGACAGATTGCGGACTTCGACCTCGATCGAGGGGGTCCGTACGTCGTACTCTTCCACGAGTGATCTGGCGTTCTCTCTCGTCCGGGCCCAGTCCATGACCACGCCGCTAGAAAACGGCTCGTCGTAGTAGCTGTCGAGCACCAGGTTCTCGGCAACGGTAAAGGTCAGCACGAGACCGGACCGCTGCCGATCTTCCGGCACGTGGGCGACGCTCTTGCGGTGGATCTCACGCGGCGTGTCGTCGGTCACCACCTCACCGGACAGCCGGACGACTCCCGACAGGGCCGTCCGCAACCCGGTCAACGCTTCAACGAGCTCGGTTTGACCGTTGCCCTGCACACCGGCGATACCGACGATCTCACCGGCGTGAACGGTGAATGAAACTCCGTCAACGTTGGGATGATTGCGGTCGTCGAGGACGACCAGGTCTTGCACCTCGAGAACGGGGGCACCGGGAGTCGCCTCCCCCTTTGCCACCACCAGCTCTACCGGCCGGCCGACCATCATTTCAGCCAGTTCTTCTTTGCTAACGCTCTTCGGATCGGCCTCCCCAACAACCCGGCCCCGCCGCAATACGTTGATACGATCGGCTACCTCGCGAATCTCGTCGAGCTTGTGGGTGATGAAGATGATCCCCTTACCTGCGTCACGAAGGGACCGGACGATGCCGAAGAATTCCTCGACCTCCTGCGGGGTGAGCACCGCGGTCGGCTCGTCGAACACGATGATCTCCGCCTGTCGGAACAGCACTTTGATGATCTCGACTCGTTGCTGGATACCGACCGGGAGGTCTTCGATGACGGCTTCTGGATCGACTTCGAGGCCGTACTTGGCGGAGATCTGGCGGACGTCGCGGCGGGCCTCCTCCATGTTGAGGATGCCGGCTGCCCTGGTCGGTTCAACGCCCAGAACTACGTTTTCGGCGACTGTGAACACCGGAACGAGCATGAAATGCTGATGGACCATGCCTATCCCGGCGGCGATGGCGTCGCCCGGCGACTGGAAATCCTGCACGCGCCCGTCGATCAGGATCTCGCCTTCGGTCGCCGAGTAGAGACCGTAGAGGACGTTCATGAGCGTGGTCTTCCCGGCCCCGTTCTCCCCAAGGAGGCCAAGAATCTCCCCCGACTTGATTTCGAGATTGACTCGATCGTTGGCCAGGACTCCCGGGAACCGTTTGGTGATTCCCTTCAGCTCGAGTTCCACCCACTCCTCCTCTCGACCAGCACGAGGCAGCCTAGACGAACGAGAGCCCCCTCGTGAAAGAGGGGGCTCTCGTTGTTTGTGCTTCTCGCGTTCTTTTAGCCGGAGATAACGATGTCGAGCGAACCATCGATGATGGCCGCCTTGATCGCCTCGACTTCAGCCTTCAATTCGGCGGGAACCAACGAGTCGGCATCATGGAACGGAGCGATGTCGATGGCACCGGTCGCCATCGTGTTGACGACGGTGCCGCCGGCAAACATGCCGTCGACGGCCGACTTGATGGTGTCGTAGACCGACACATCGATCTTCTTCAGCACGGACGTCAGGATGACGTCGGAGAACTGTGGAACCGACAGGAACCAGTCGGAGTCCACACCGATCACCCACATATCCCCACGTTCCTGAGCCAGCGCCGCCGAGCCTTGCCCGATCTGTCCGCCGACGGGCAGGAAGATGTCGGCACCTTCGTCCGCCAAACTCACGCTGAGCGTCCTGGCGTCCTCGATGCTCTCGAAGTTACCGGTGAACAGACCTTCCTTGGTATCGGGATTCCAGCCGAGCACCTGGACATCGGTGCCCTTCTCCTGGTTGTAGTAACGAGCACCCCAAACGAAACCGTCCATGAAGTCGGTCACGGGTCCGCCGATGTCGACACCACCGTAGGTGGCAATCGTCCCGGTCTGGGTCATGGCTGCGGCAACGTAGCCCGCCAAGAATGCACCGTCTGCGGTTGCGTAGACGTGGGCGGCAATGTTGTCGACAACCGGATCGTACGCGTAGTCAACGATCGAGAACGCAACATCCGGATTGGCCTGGGCGGCGGCGAGCGTGGCGTCGCCGAGCAGGAACCCGACGGTGACGACCATATCGCAGTCGTCGGCGATCAGAGAGTTGATGTTCGGCTCGAAATCTGCTGCAGACTGAGATTCGAGAACCTTCACCTCTACACCGAGTTCCGCTTCGGCCTTCAGGGCGCCTTCCCAGGCGCTCTGGTTGAAGCTGCGGTCGTCGACACCGCCGGTATCGGTGACCTCGCAGGCCTTGTAATCGACCATCGCGGCGGCGGTCGTGTCCGTGGTGTCGGGCGCCATCGTGGTATCCGTGGTGTCGGGCGCCATCGTCGTGTCCGTGGTGTCGGGGGCAGCAGTCGTATCCGTCGTATCGGGAGCAGCAGTCGTATCTGTCGTGCTGTCGCCGCAGGCGGCCAATACAAGTGCGAAGACCGCGAGCAACGCCACGATCTTCATCCATGTCTTGGATTGCATCAAGGGAGTCCTTTCCTAACGAATGGTGAGAGCTATGCCCACCTCTGCCATTCTACCTTCCCGAAAGCCGCCTCAGGCCGTTGCGCCGGTTGGAGGCTGCGGGAGCGGTGAAGGTTTCACGAGGTAGATCCAGGGGATGGAAACCAGGGTGACCGCTCCCTTGATGAGCACGTTCGCCCAGAAGATGCTCAGGAGCACACCAGTCGCCAGACCCTCTGATCCCGGCAGCCACCCCCCGAAGGCGAGCCACACGAACAGGGCAGAATCGATTGGAATGGCGATGCCATTTGACGAGAGGACCCGGCCCCATTGCCATCGTTCCCCGAACCGATCTGCCCACCTCTGATAGACCTCGGTATCGATCAGTTCCGCGACGACCTCGGCGATGATGGATGCGGCCACGATCGTCCACACCGGCGCCAGTACGGAACCGAACCCGGTCTGCGTGCCGACCTCGAGATCGGCCGGGAGCTCAGCCACGAGCCGGAACACACCCGCCATGACGAGGTTGATGCCCGCCGCCAGGAAGATGAGCAATCTGGCGACCTGTTTACCGGCGAGCTTGTGAACCAGATCGCGAATCGTGAACGTGAACGGATAGATGAGCGTTCCACCGTCCATGGACAACCCGGCCACAGACACGATCCTGAGGCTGGCGATATCCGCCAGCAGTTGGGCGGAGATGTAGGCCGCCACCACAATCGTGAGGACCCGGTAGGCGCGGCGCAGATCGCTCGAGGCAACGGTCATAGGGTTCGGGAGTGTAGCGAGAGCGGATCGCATGCCCTCTGAGGCTGGGAGCCAAGAGCGCATCCGGGTCTCCGGGTACTAGGTCATGAGTTCTAGGTACTTTCGTGCTGGAAGCACCGATTGGCGAAGAAAGGTGACAGGCAACTGACCTAGAACCTCGAACCTAGAACCTCTTAGGAGTCTTGTGACTCGGCCAGCACCACAGGCGGTTGATCGGGAGCTTCGACTTCCTCAAAGGTGAGCTCGTCGGTTTCGGTGTCGACGTCCACGACGATGGTGGTCCCGGCCTTGAAGGAGCCGAGCAGGACCCGTTCCGACAGGGCATCTTCGAGGCGCCGCTGTATGGCTCGGCGCAACGGCCGGGCACCAAGCTCCGGATCGTATCCCTTGTCTGCGAGGAAACCTTTGGCGGCATCCGACAACGCCAGTTGAAGGCTCTGTGACTTCAACTGTTGATGGACTCTCGCCAGCATGAGATCGACGATCTCCTTGACCTCATCCTTGCGAAGCTCGTGGAACACGATCACTTCGTCGATGCGGTTGAGGAACTCCGGACGGAAGTTCTTCTTGAGCGCCTCGGTCACGCGCTCCTTCATGTACTCGTATGTGACCTCTTCGTTTCCCTTGTGGAACCCGACCGCCTTCTTCCGCAGCTCGGAGGTACCCAGGTTGGAGGTCATGATGATGACCGTGTTCTTGAAGTCGACCGTCCGACCCTGGGCGTCGGTCAGCCGGCCGTCCTCGAGAATCTGGAGCAGTGTGTTGAAGACATCCGGGTGGGCTTTCTCGATCTCGTCGAAGAGCACGACAGAAAATGGCTTGCGCCGGACCGCTTCGGTGAGCTGCCCACCTTCATCGTAGCCAACGTACCCGGGAGGCGAACCGACCAACCGGCTCACAGTGTGCTTCTCCATGTACTCCGACATGTCGAGTTGGATGAGGGCGGCCTCATCACCGAACAGGAACTCGGCCAGCGCTTTGGCAGTCTCGGTCTTGCCGACGCCGGATGGCCCGAGGAAGATGAACGACCCGGCCGGACGCTTCGGATCCTTGAGCCCGGCCCGGGTCCTGCGGATGGCCCGGCTCACCGCGCCGATGGCGTCGTGCTGACCAATGATTCGCTTGTGGAGCTCGTCTTCCATGCGGACCAGCCGGGCGGTTTCCTCCTCGGTCAGACGGTGCACCGGGATACCCGTCCATTGCGCCAGCACCTCGGCGATTTCTTCTTCGTCGATCACCCAGGTTGATTGGATGCCGGACTCGCTCGCTTCGCGCTCATGTTCCATACGATCTGAAGTGAGGCTCCGTTCCTGATCGCGGAGCTGGGCAGCCCGTTCGTACTGCTGCGACTGGACGGCCTCCAACTTGGAAGACCGCACTTCGAAGATACGATCGTCGAGATCCTCGAGCTCAGGCATGCTGCCTTTTCGCTGGATTCGCATGCGGCTGCCGGCCTCGTCGATGAGGTCTATGGCTTTGTCCGGGAGGAACCGATCGGCGAGATAGCGATCCGCCAGGTTGGCGGCATTCACGAGCGCCTGGTCGGTGAATCGCACCTTGTGGTGCGCTTCATACCGATCCCGAAGGCCGTGCAGAATCTGAATGGTATCGGCCACCGTTGGTTCCTCGACCTTAACCGGCTGGAATCGTCGCTCGAGTGCAGAGTCCTTCTCCAGGTACTTGCGGTACTCCTCGAGCGTGGTGGCGCCGACGGTCTGCAGTTCGCCGCGAGCCAGCATCGGCTTCAGAATGCTCGCCGCGTCGATGGCGCCTTCTGCGGCGCCCGCTCCAACCAGGGTGTGAATCTCGTCGATGAACAGGACGATGTCGCCCCGGGTCCGAATCTCCTTCAGCACCTTCTTGAGACGCTCTTCGAAGTCACCCCGATAGCGCGAGCCTGCCACGAGCGAGCCCAGGTCGAGCGTGTAGAGCTGCTTGTTCGTCAAGGTATCCGGGACATCGCCGGCGACGATACGCTGGGCGAGGCCTTCCACGATGGCCGTTTTGCCAACTCCGGGCTCTCCCACCAAGACCGGGTTGTTTTTGGTCCGCCTGGACAGAATCTGCATGACTCGCTCGATCTCGGTCTGGCGGCCGATCACGGGATCGAGCTTCTGCTCACGAGCAGACTGGGTGAGATTCCTTCCGAACTGATCGAGGATCGTCGATCCACCCGTCGGTTGCTCGGCCCGGCCCTTGGCGGATGAGGGGCCAGACGGCTGATCATCGCCCTGAACTCCGGACAGCAGCTGAATGACGGTTTGACGAACCTTCGGGAGATCTGCGCCGAGTTTCTGTAGAACCTGAGCGGCAACCCCCTCACCCTCCCGGATGAGTCCCAGCAGAATGTGCTCTGTACCTATGTAGTTGTGGCCGAGTTGAAGCGCCTCGCGCAGACTCAGCTCGAGAACCTTCTTAGCGCGGGGCGTGAACGGAATGTGCCCGCTCGGCGCCTGCTGACCCTGCCCGATGATCTCGACCACCTGCTGGCGGACGGAGTCGAGGTTGATGCCCAGACTCTCCAGGGCGCGGGCCGCAACGCCCTCACCTTCATGGATGAGGCCAAGCAAGATGTGCTCGGTGCCGATGTAGTTGTGATTGAGGAGGCGCGCCTCCTCCTGTGCAAGCACCACAACTCTTCGGGCCCGATCAGTAAAGCGTTCGAACAAGGTCTCTCGGCCTCCTACCAAATTCCCCAGCGGGCCAATCGCCGGCCGCGCAGTTGAGTATAACCCCGGTACCCGCCAAACCCGACGGGCCTGCATAAGCCCGGTCGGCCGGACCGTCCAGGACCTGCGTGATCTGCTCTGCTTCGTTAACCGGCAGCGCACTACCATGCACCCGCACCCGCTGAGAAGGTCGTGCATGGACGCTCCAACCCTCGAAGATCTCGTTCCACTGCCGTCGGTGTGGCAGCGGCTCGAACGCGTCGAGACGCGATTGCTCGAGGTATCGCAATCGGGTGACGCGTTCCTCACCAAAGCGGCTCAGCACCTTCTCATCGCCGGTGGCAAGCGCTTCCGCCCCCTCCTGGCCCAACTCGCCGCGGAGTTTGGCCCGGCCGACGATCAGCGCTCAATCGACGCGGCCGTCGCCGTCGAACTCATCCACGTCGGCAGCCTCTATCACGACGACGTCATCGATGAAGCGACCACACGTCGCGGCACAGACTCCGCAAACACCAACTGGGGCAACACCGTTGCCATCCTGGCCGGCGACTTCTTGATGGCGCGGGCATCTGAGGTGGCGGCCGCCACACTGGGGCAGCGGGCGGTCGAGATCCTGGCCAGGACCTACGCCGAACTGGTCGAAGGCCAGACCCTGGAACTCCAACTCGACTGGGACATCCACCACGGCACGGACGAGTATTTCCGGGTGATCGAGGGAAAGACGGCAAGCCTGATCCGCACATCTGCCCGGCTCGGCGCCATGGCCGCGGACGCGTCTCCCGACGATGTGGAACGCCTCAGCCGATGGGCCTGGGAGCTGGGCATCGTTTTCCAGATCAGTGACGACGCACTGGATCTCGTTGCCACCGACGATTTTCTCGGCAAGCCGGCCGGATCCGACATTTCGGAGGGCAAGTTCACTCTGCCAGTGCTCTCGGCGCTACAAGGTCCAGATGGAAGCCGGATCGGCGAGATGCTGGCCCGCCCCCGGCCTTATCCCCAGGAATCTGTTTCGGAGGTCATTGACCTCGTGCGGGCAGGCGGATACGTGGAGAGCGCTCTCGATGAAGCGTCCCGCCGGATAGAGGTCGCCGGGAACGCCATCGCCGACCTGGCAGATTCACCTGCGAAAGACGTCCTGAACTCGCTCGGGGGCTACCTCATCAACCGGGTGGCTGCGGGGCGATCGGCCGGTTAGCCGTTTGGCGCGGGCCAACGCCTCTTCTCCATAAGCCATAAGCTATCGGCGGGATCGGCCGACAGGAGTCCACAACCGCAACCGGACGGACTCGATCATGCGCACGCACACGACTGAACGGATCAGCCCCAACAGAAGGGGCACTCCGGGCCCGATCGGGCGCGAGGCGGCCCCGTGATCGACGACCGCGCCCGCACCGAGCCGCCGCGCCCGCACTCATCGAAGCGGCAGCTGATGACGGTAGCGTCGATCATGCCCGAAGCGTTCCCCTCGGAAGGCTCGGCGACCCCGGTCGACACAGAAACTGCCGCGCAACTGGTGGACGAATTGCTGGCCGCCCACCTCGAACCCCCGGCCACACGTTTCCCCGGCGTAGGTGACGAAATCGTCTGCGTTTTCCCCGACCTCGACCGGACTGAAGCAGCCGGTTTCCTGGAAACGGCGCGCCTTCGGGTCAGGAACCGGGCAGATATCCCGGACGTGATGGTCAGCTTCTCCGCGGGTCTCGCCGCCGACACCAGGAACGATGACCGCCAACTGACCCTCGATACTGCAAGACTGCTTCGATCGGATGCACAGGCGAAAGGAGGTGACAGAGTGCAGATCCAAACTGAAGCAACCGGTGACCGGCGCACGATCCTTCTCGCCGAAGACGACACCCTCACCGACCGGCTGATCATCCATCGCCTTCAACGGGAGGGCTATGTGGTCGTGCATCATCCGGATGGCCAGAGCGCGCTCGAAGCTGCTCAGGCAGCCGGTCCCCAACCCTATGCCCTGGCGATATTCGACGTGAAGATGCCACGAATGGACGGTTTCGAACTCCTTGGCCGATTCAAGGAAGACCCGAATTTGGCCTCAACTCCCGTGGTAATGCTCACCGGGATGGGCGCCGAACAGGACGTTGTACGCGCACTGTCCGGCGGAGCCGATGACTACATCCTGAAGCCGTTCTCGCCGACAGAGCTCGCCCTCCGGGTCCAGCGTCTGCTGGCGAAGTAGCCGCCGACCGTCATGTGGTCCGGCGGAACCTCTCCAGCGTGGGCGACGGGTTCATTGATCACCGTCGTGCTCTGGTCGACGCTCGCCATCGTCGCAGTCGTCTTGTATCTGGCCGGAGTGGCCTTCTCAATGCGGATCCGCAACGTGCTTCGTGCTCGCCGCTACAACTCCTACGAGGCGAGCTGGGAGCCCTTGCTCCTCGACGTCATCGACGGATCCATCCCCGCCTCCCGGCTTCACGCCACCGTCACATCGCGCTCGAGGAGACACTTCCTGAAGTTCCTCGTCCGCTATGCCCGCCTCCTGTCCGGCGGCGACCGCCGGGTGGTCGTCGACCTCGCCACACCACACCTGCCGATGATCGTGAGAGACCTCAAGGCCCGGAACCCTGAGCGGCGCGCCTTCGCCGTGCAAACGCTGGCGACCCTCGGTATGGCGCAATACGGCCCGATAGTCGCCGGGGCACTCGATGATCCCTCAGCGCTCGTTTCGATGGTGGCGGCACGGACGCTCTCAGCATCGCGCCAGCCGGCGTACATCGACGACGTCCTCTTCAATCTCCACCGCTATGCCAGGTGGAACAGCCGCTTCCTCTCCAGCATGCTGGCCTCCATGGGGTCCGAGGTGGCTCCGGCACTCCGGTCGTACCTGCGGAGCAACCGTGACCCCCTCGATCGGGCCGTTGCCGCAGACGCCCTCAGCCTCCTCACCGACCCCGCCGCCGCCGACGTTGCAGCCGGGATCCTCAACGGAACTCCCGACCGGGAACTCGCAGCGGCTTCACTACGTCTGCTCAGAGCGGTGGGCGGACCGGAGCACCTGCCGATCGCCAGGAGCTGCGCGACCAGCAGGGACTTCGTGCTGCGAGCCCTGGCCTTGCGGGTGCTGGGGACCGTCGGCGAAGCGGTCGACCTCGAGCTGCTCGAGCGAGGAATGGCAGACCCCGAACCCTGGGTCGCCATCAACTCGGCCCAAGCCATGGTGGAGGCGGGTGGCGCGGCGCGGCTCGAGGCCATGGTGGAAAGCGGCCACCCAATGGCGGCGCTGGCCCGAGAAGCGATCATGGAGAAGGTCGCATGACCACTGCGATCACCGTCGTCAGCGTAGTGATCCTCGCCTATTTCCTGGCTCTCAATGTCATCTACATGACCACGAGCATTCTGGCCTTCCTCCATCTCAAGAAATACGTCGGGCGCCTCGAGTCACTCCACATCAGCGATCTCGTCAACGCAGCCGGGGGAATGCCGATCACCCTGGTCATGCCAGCGTTCAATGAGGTCGCCGGCATCGTCGAGTCGGTCCGATCACTACTCACCCTGCAGTATTCGGACTACGAGATCATCGTCGTGAACGACGGCTCAACGGACCGCACACTCGATCACCTGATAGAGGCCTTCGAGCTGGAAACGGCGGAACGCACCCCGAGTTCGTCGCTCTCAACTGCTCCGGTGCGGGCGGTATACCGGGCGGGCCGCCATCCGAACCTGTGGGTAATCGACAAAGAAAACGGGGGCAAGGCCGACAGCCTGAACGCCGGCCTCAACCACGCCCGGACTCCATTGTTCTGCGCGATGGACGCCGACACGCTGCTCGAACCGGAGGCACTGCCCCGCCTCGTTCGCCCGTTTCTCGAGGACCGGACGACAATCGCGGCGGGAGGAATCGTTCGCATCGCCAACGGCTGCATCGTCGAGGGTGGCATCGTTCGCCAGGTGTTGCTACCGACGAACTTGGTAGCCCGCTTTCAGGTCATCGAATACCTCCGTGCCTTCCTCGCCACCCGGGTCGGCTGGGATGTGCTGCGATCGACCCTCATCATCTCCGGGGCATTCGGTGTGTTCAAGCGGGCGATCGTTGCGCAGGTCGGCGGGTTCTCCACCGACACAGTCGGAGAAGACATGGAACTCGTCGTCCGCCTGCATCGATATTGCCGGGAGAAAGAGATCAAGTACCGGATCAACTTCGTGCCGGACCCGGTTGCCTGGACGGAAGCCCCGGAAGACCTCAAGAGCCTCGGCCGGCAGCGTGACCGGTGGCAGCGGGGTCTGGTGCAGACCCTCTGGCGCCACCGGCGGATGTTCGGCAACCCGCGCTACGGTCCGCCCGGTCTGATCGGATTCACCTACTACACGATCTTTGAAGTCATCGGGCCGATCATCGAAGCCGTCGGATTTGCGTTCTTCCTGTGGGCTGCGGTCACCGGAAATGCCCCTCTGCAATATGTGCTGGCTTTCCTAGCGCTGGCGGTGGCTGCCGGCGTTGCGCTGTCGGTAGCAGCGGTGGCCCTGGAGGAGTTGTCGTTTCGCCGGTACACGAGACCGGCCGACTTGGGGCGAATGATCGTGGTGGCGCTGATCGAGAATTTCGGATACCGGCAGCTGTCAACGTGGTGGCGCATCAAGGGCATAGTCTCGGCGTTGCGCGGCGACCACACGTGGGGAAGCCTGGATCGCCGCGGCTTCACTCCTTCGGTCGAGTCCACCCGGCCTGCGGTGATCGATCTCACTGCGGACGATCTGCGGACGACGAAAGGCTCGGACCATACGTAACTGATCACCAGATCAGATTCGGCTGATCGTCGGGGGATTTGGCAGGTGCCACGAGCCGGGGCCGTCATCTGCGTGGAGCGAAACGGAAGCTTTTGCCTCAGACTGCGAGCGTGTTATCCGGGCGGCGACCGCCATCCAGGCGTGTGCGCCACGTGGTGTTCTCCGACATGACCGACAGGTATGACGCTCGCGCCCGCCTGCCGGGTGTCGCGGCCGCAACTTCCGGAAGACCCTCGTAGAGAGTCGAAAAGTATGCCCGGATGGCAGCCAGCGCCTCGGCCCGGATCTGTGAAACCCTGGCCTCGGTGACCTTCAGATCGTCTGCAATGTCCTGAAGGGATTCTCCCTGCAGGTAGTAGCGAGTGACAACCTCTGCTTGCGTCGATGGAAGAAGCTCGATTGCCGTCTTGAGGGTACCGAACAGCTCACGTTGCTCGAGCGCCTGCTCCGGGAGAGCCTGTGAGCGCTGCTCGGCGACCTGATCCCGCAAGGGCGACTCATCGGAATCTTCCTGATCGAGATGCAGGAGGGTGCTGTGGCCCTCCTGGGCTTTCTGGGCGGAGAGCTCCATGGTGGTGATGCCGAGCGTCGTGGCCAGGTCATCGTCGCTGGGGCGGCGGCCGGTGTGCTCTTCGAAATCCGAGGTCGCCTGCTGGATCTCACGGAGGTTGCGCCGCACCGACCGCGTCGCCCAGTCGCGCGTCCGGGTGGAATCGATGATGGCTCCGCGAATCCGGATAGCGGCGTATCGGGCAAACGGAATGCCGGCATCCTCATTGAATCGTCGGGAGGCTTCGACAAGGCCGAGTGCCCCGGCGTTCCACAACTCGTTGCGATCGACGTGACGCGGATAGCGAACCGATACTTCTGCGACGATGTGACCCACGAGCTCGAGGTGATCGGTGGCAAGCTGATTCCGGTCCGAATAGGCCATGATCTTGTCCTTGTCCGGTTGTCCCTGGTGTGTAACTAGTTCTTTGTTGTAGCTACTTTCTAGTCATCGGCACCCGGATGCAGGGTTCTTGAGTGCTATTCGCGTTTAGTCACATTCCGATTTCGAGGCGAAAAGGCGAGCTATTACTCCGGAGCTTGAACAGGCGGCCGGCCCGCCGACAGGCCAAATGCAGGAAACCGCGCCGGCCTAGATTCGATGGAGGCCTCAGGTGAACGAACTGATGCTCATGCTGCAACCCGGGGTCGAGCCGCTCCTGGAGATCCTGCGTAGGGAACGCGATATCCTCGAAAGCCTCTTGGCCCGACTCCGCCAAGTCGGTGAACTGGTCCTGTCACACCCCGATCGCTCTCTGGCTTCCGCGGCCAGGCAGGTCTCGAACCTCGAAGACCAGCTCGGTACCACCGAGATGATGCGTGCGCTGATTGTTGCGGGAATCGCCGAGGAATGGCACATAAACGACTACGACCTCTCCCTACGCACGATCATCAGCCGGGGCCACCCCGATCACGCACAGGCTCTCGGACAACGCCTCGATGAACTCGTAGCTCTGACGAATGAGATCGATTCGCTCAGGCCATCGCTCGAGCAGTCAACCCGTGAACGGTTGGAGGCTGCGCAACTCGGCATCGAGCGACTCGCAGGCACTCCCCTGGATGGGTGAGAGCCGGGAAAAAGGTCGGGCCCTCATCGTGCATGCCGATCCCGCCACGGTGAAGCCGTAATCGACAACGAGAACCGTCGCTTTCGATGTACCACAAACCGGTCTAGCGGAGAAAATCGACCAACGACGGCTGAAGTACTCTTGACAGCACCTCGAGAGTCACCTGATAGACGACCGTCTGCGTCTGGAGTTCACCGATTACCGCAGACGCGTAGGCGTGGTCGAATCCGGGCAAGCGCGATTGGATCTTGCTTTGCTCGATCACGCTGCGTGAGAGACTGACCATCAAACGCCTGCGGGCATCCGAGAGCCCGGCAAAACTCCTGCCCACTTCGTCGATGCATCGCTCAAAGGCACCGACGGCTTCCGGCGCATCGATGAGACCTTCGAGGAGGCGGACCGGGTCGGGACAATCGGGGAGGTCATCGCCGACCGGCTCTTTGGCCGTCGTCCTGCGGACCACACGACCCGAACCGCTGCAGTAGACCCAAGCAGCGCCGGACCGGGACCCAGGCCCACCGCCGATGCTCGTGGTGGTCGCCTCTCGAAGTGACTCGGCTAGAACGCTGATCTCTTGCCGGGCGGCGGTCCGCTGATCCTCGTCGAGCACGCCTTGCAGGCGAGTCGCCAGATGCCGCGCCCGTTGGAGTTCTTCTACCAGGACCCGTAGCCGGAGATCGGCGAGTTCGATCCAGGCCAGTCCCTCTCCCGAATCATTCCCTTCCTGTATCCAACCGCTGACCTCATCATGGAGGCTGTGCCCCGGGTTGGCTCGAGTGCACCCGTCCCGCCACCCTGCTCCATCGGATTCGATCCCCCAATCGAGATCATCTACCGAATTGATGCGCCCGTCGAGTCCGTGCCGTGTGCAATAGGCCTGGATCTCCCGTAGAACCTTCATATCCAACTCACCGGACGTCGACTACTGGTCCCAACCGGCGGCATATCGGGGTCACTCTGCGCAACTCGGCCGGCACGTCTTTCCCGGTCGGCCGTCCCGTGCAACCGATAAGCGGACCGGGCCCCCCCAGTCACCACTATCCTCATCATTACGGATGGAACCACAGCCGCCGATTCGCGACCCGAACGAACTCGAGGGGCTCCTTGCCGAGCGCGAGGAAGAGCTGCGGCAATTTCGCCTGGCGCTCGACGTGCTCTCACCGATCGACCCGAGCACAGGAACGCTCAACCGCAACGGCGTGATCGACGCCATCCAGGATGCCCTGGACTGGTTGACTCGCCGCAACGACCCCTTCGCCATTCTCGCCGTCGAGATTCCAGGCCTCCAGGCGATCAGCACGAGCGCGGCCGAACGTCACCAGGGCATCCAGCAGCACCTGGAGGCCGTGCTGGAGGCCGCCTTGCGCAAGGTCGACAGGGTCGGTCACGTCGACCACACGACCTTCGCGGCCGTGTTGCGGGAATTCAAGATCGAGGGAAATCAGGTACTCCTCGAGCGACTGCGAGCGATCCTGCAAATGGAGTCGGAGCGAGCGAGCCTGGTTCCGACGGATCCGGCCTTCACGCTGGTCTCCATCAAACCGGGACCGTTTCATCGGGCAGGTTCCCTTCTCGAACAAGTCGAAGCGCTGCGGACCAGATCCTCGCCGGGCAGCCCGCTCATCATTGAACTGTGATCCCGGCCGCACCGGCCGCCGGCCGCACGAGCAGACTCGAGGGAGACCGGTAGTCGACGCCGGTCCTCTAGGTGCGGATCCGGACACGCCGGACGGACCGGTGCGTTTCCCTAGGGGAGTCCTCGGGGCTAGGTCCGGTGACACGACGCCCTACTCGGGCCTCATCCAACCGCCCCGATTGGCGCCGGCCGGCCCTTGAAGTGCCGGACGATCGATTACGGGCACGGCGGCAACCACCTGAATGGCCTCGGGCGCCGGCGATGCGGGTGAGGCCAGTGTGGCCGCCGCCTTGACCGGGGCCGGCTGTGGAACTTCGGTTGTAGTCGTTGGGAGTGGAGCGGCCCCGACGGGAGCGACCGCGGTTTCAGTTGCCGCTGGAGCAGGCGAAGGCTCAGTTGTGGTTGCCACCGTGACGGATGCACCTGCGGGTGCGGGGGTGGCGTCCTGCTTTTCGGCATTCTCTTCAGCCACCGGCGTCGCAGCCACCGGCATCGGCTGACCGTTCAGCCAGCGCCGCACGGTATCGACGGCTTCGCTCGAGACAGCGATCCCTCCACCGGCAGTTCCTTGCACAACGACGACGGCCGCCTCGGCGAATTGCTCGGCCGGAATTCCGCTCCAACCCGCCGAACCGTCGAACCAACCACGATCGACGGGAATGTCCTGTGCCGCATAGAAGGCGGCCATGAAGTCGGAATCCCGATGCGCCCGGCAGGTGAGCATTACGTGGTGGGCGAGTTCGTGGTAGACCGTGGCCGCCATCGTCCCGGCCTCACGATCCGGGTTGACCGCTACGACTGCCTCAGCCGTCCGGTACTCACCCATGCGGCCCGACAGTGATTCGAAGATGACTGACGCCGAGCCGATACATGAGGCCCTGGCGGAGAACGATGTTTCAAAGACGCCAATGGCGCTGTCCACGGCCGCAACGGCTTCTGCACTTCCGCCGGCCGGATCGAATGAAATCGAGGAAGCCTGGACGGGGTTGATCGTCACAATGGCTATGGCAACCCCTGCCAGCAGCGCCATTCCTTTTCGCATCTCGAAGTACCTCCCTGGGCTCATATAGCGCCAGTCGGAGGCCGGAGACGGGACTTAACGCGAAAGATAGTTCACGAGGTAACCATTTAAGTGACTAGGCAACACGCTGCACGACATATCTAGTCACGTGAGTGGGTGTTGCCGTCTGTGGGTCATAGGCCATGGGCCATAGGCCATAGGCCTGCTAGGGCTGCTCCGGCCTCAAGTGCGGGAACAACAGGACCTCGCGGATGGTCGTCTGGTCGGTGAGCAACATGACCAGGCGGTCGACGCCGATACCGAGGCCGCCGGTGGGAGGCATCCCATATTCCAGGGCACGAACAAAGTCCTCGTCGATCGGATGCGCCTCGTCGTCACCGGCTGCTTTGGCCAGGGCCTGCTGCTCGAATCGGTCCCGCTGATCGATGGGATCGATCAGCTCCGAGAAGGCATTGCAGAGTTCCATCCCGCCCGCGAACAGCTCAAACCGCTCGGTGAGATTCGGATCGTTGCGATGGATCCTGGCCAGTGGCGAAGTCTCCTTCGGGTGGTCGATCACAAAAACCGGATCCCAGAGACCCGGTTCAACGAGGTGTTCATAGAGCTCAGCGATGATCTTGCCCTTCCCCCAGCCTCCCTCCGGCGTGATTCCCCTACCGGCAGCCAGTTCCCGCAGTTGCTCCAACGACCAATCGAACCCGACCGGTTGCCCGATCGCTTCTGCAAGAAGATCGAGCAGCGTTGCGCGCCGGTACGGTGGGGTGAGGTCAATCGGCTTTCCGTCGTACTCGATCAGACTCGAGCCCGTCGCTGCTTCGGCAACGGCACCGATCACTTGTTCCATCAGCTCCATGATGTCGCCGTAGTCTGCGAAGGCTTCGTAGGCCTCCAAAGTCGTGAACTCCGGGTTGTGCGTGGTGTCGACGCCTTCATTGCGAAAGATGCGGCCGAGTTCGAAGACCCGTTCGATGCCGCCGACTACCAGTCGTTTGAGATGCAACTCGGTGGCAATGCGGAGGTACATGTCCACATCGAGGGCGTTGTGATGAGTTGCGAAGGGCCGCGCCAGCGCTCCGCCTGCCTGCGCCTGCAGAACCGGGGTCTCGACCTCGACGTAGCCTCGGTCGGTGAACTGCTTGCGAAGTTCGGCAATGATCTGGACCCGCGTGAGTGCGACAGCACGGGCCTGCTCACTGGTGATGAGATCGAGGTAGCGCTGCCGGTAGCGGCGCTCCACGTCTTTGAGTCCGTGCCACTTCTCAGGCAACGGGCGAAGCGACTTCGAGAGCATGGTCCACGACCGAACGCGGATGCTCAGCTCACCCTTCTTGGTCGTGATTATCTCGCCCTCGACTCCGATCCAATCCCCTCCGTCGACCTCGGCGAACCGATCGAACTCCTCTTGCCCGAGCGTGTCTCTGGCAACGAACAGCTGGATTCGACCGGTCCGATCGAGAACGACCGGGAACATGAGCTTGCCGAAGCTGCGGACATTGAGAACGCGACCCGCCACCGCCACGGTCTTACCCGTCTCGACTCCCGGTTCCAGTTCTCCATATTCAGCATGGAGGTCCGCGGCCAGCGCCGTGCGTTCGAACCGGTAGGCATACGGCTCCCCGCCAGCAGCCCGGATCTCGCCGAGCTTCTCGAGACGGCGCGCCGTGATCGGATGCGCAGCGAGGCCGGCCTCGTCCGGGACTTCGGCACTTCCGAGGTGGGTGGGGTCGTCAGTCATGGGAAGGGATGGTACCCGGAACCGAGTAGCCGGTACCCGGCAGCTGGTACCAGTAGTGGGAGAATCCGCCGGTGAACGACCGTCTGCCCGTGGCCAAATGCCGGCCGCTATCTCCCCTCGTACAGAATGCTTGGACCTTCCAATCGATGCCCTCGATCCGCCTCGATGCCGGCGGAGGTCACGCGGAAGAACACGTTGTCTATCAACCGGGTGTTCCCTACGCGGGCTGCCACCGCCAGGAAGCTGTCCTGCTCGAGGCGACGGACCGGTTGCGCAGAATCGGCATCCGCCAGCGTCACATAGTCGACCTCGAGATCGCCGAGGTGGCCGGCAACCATCGTTTCGAGTTCTTCCGCAGATCGCTCTCCGTCTTCGGCCGCTCCGGCTGCCGCCATGAGTCCGGCGGATATGCCCGATGCCCGATCCCGCTCCTCCGGCGACAGGAATACGTTGCGACTGGAGAGTGCCAGGCCATCCGGCTCACGGACGATTGGCACCGGCACCACTTCAACCGGCATCGAAAGGTCGAACGCCATCCTCGTCACGGTGACCAACTGCTGTGCGTCCTTCCTTCCGAAGTAGGCCCGATCGGCGCCCGTGCCGATAAAGAGCTTGGCGACAACGGTGGCAACGCCCTCGAAATGTCCCGGTCGCAAAGGGCCCTCCAGACCCTCCGTCACGTCGGACACTCTGACGCGGGTGAGCTGTGGACGGGGGTACATCTCCTCGAGTTCGGGAGCGAACAACACGTCGACGCCTTGCTCTGCGGCCAGGTGGGCATCGCGGCCGGAGTCCCGTGGATAGCGAGATAGGTCGCGCGTTTCGTCGAATTGGAGTGGGTTCACGAACAGGCTCATCACCACCGTGTCACATTCCCGGCGCGCCGTGTCGACGAGCGCCAGGTGACCTTCATGTAAGAAGCCCATGGTCGGCACCAGACCGATAACGCCGGCCGCCAGGTCACGCACGGCGGCAAACGTACCTACGACCTTCATCCGAGTGCCTCGCGCATTGCTTCGCCTGAGCCGGCCCATCGAGCGGTAGCCCGCCCGAGCGCCCTGAAGTCGGATGCTAGATCCGGATCGAAAGCTTCGACTGCGGCCAGTTGAGAGGCGACGGTGCCGACATCGCCGCGGGCGATCGGCCCGGTCAGCGAGACGAGGGGGCCCAGGTCGAAGGCATTGTTGACGATCTGGATGACCAACGGCCGGCATGCTGCAAAGGGAACTCCGGCAGCTGCGAACAAGCGCTCGGCCATCCCGAGCGCGGTGAGCACGTAGTTGGCGGCGGCGGCTGCCGCGGCGTGATAGAGGGGTCGCTGCGCGTCCAGGAGTTCGAACGGGTGAGCGCCGATGCTGATGGCCAGACCCTCGAGCACACCCTGAAGGGGCGGGTCGGCAGTGATCCCAACTGATGCTCCATCCAGGGCTGCCGCTCCATCACGTGGGTTCGGCATCGATTGCAGCGGATGGAATCCACCGATCTCCAACCCGGCCTGCCGGAGTGGATCGAGAGCATCAACGGAGGTGAGACCGGAAAGATGAACTGATGCGGCCGCGGTTGAGGCTATCGGCACCAGCAACGTAGCCACCTCGGTGATCGCGTCGTCGCGAACTGCCACGATGATCAGGTCACACGAAGGCAGCGAGATGCCCCATTCGAGGACCGGAGCCTCGAGCGTTGCCGCCCCGGGAATGACGTTCGACCGGCCGAGCACGCCCACGATGTCGTGGCCGGCCCGGTGGGCGGCGAGCCCGACCGACGTCCCGGCGCGCCCCAGCCCGACGATCACGATGCGCAGTGGATTGTCCATGCCCGGAACGGTAGTGGAGGTTTTCTGGTCGGGTGGCGGTCGGCCATTGGAGGTGGGCCAATTGTCGAAAGCGGGCGGTCGGCGTGGTTGCTCCACCGGTAGCATCTGCGGACCATGGAGTGGAGGCCAAGCGGTGTCATCAAGAGCTAAGAACCAGGGGGCCGGCGCCGTTGTCGCGTCGGTCTGGGTTCTATTCCTCGGCACCGCCCTCGTGATGGCAGGCAACGGACTTCAGGGTTCGCTCCTGGGCATTCGATCGGATATCGAAGGTTTCGCCACCCCTGCCATCGGCATCGTCATGGCGTCCTACTATGCCGGGTTTCTCGTCGGCTCGCTCACTATTCCGGCCAGACTGGCCAGCGTCGGACACATCCGGGTGTTTGCCGGGCTGGCTTCGCTCACGTCGTCTGTTGCTCTCATCCACTACCTGGTCGTCGGCGTTTTCACCTGGTCGTTGCTGCGCTTCATCACCGGGGTGTGTCTGTCGGGCCTGTATGTGACGATCGAGAGCTGGCTCAACGAACGAGCCACCAACGCAACTCGCGGCCGCCTGCTGGCCGTGTACATGGTGGTCGTGACAACCTCCGTCGGGTCCGGGCAGCTTCTCCTGGGAGTCGCCGATCCATCCGGCCCCGGGCTCTTCATCACCGCTTCGATCCTGATCTCGCTGGCCATCGTGCCTCTGGCTCTTTCACAGGTGCCGGCACCCGCGCTCGAAGCGCCCGCCAAGGTCTCGATTCGAGCGCTCTTCCGTGCGGCCCCGCTGGGCGTCGTTGCCGGGGCCCTGGTCGGCGCCTCGAACGGCGCGATCTTCGGGCTGGGAGCGGTCTTCGCCACCCGGATCGGCATGGACCCGGGTCGGGCAGGGCTCTTCGTAGGAGCGTCCATCGTCGGCGCAACCCTCACGCAGTACCCGATCGGCCACCTATCGGATCGATTCCCACGCCGACGGGTGATCTTCGCCGTGGCAATGGCCGCCGCCGGTGTTGCGGGGGCCGGAACCGCGGTCGATCCGGACAGCCTCCTTCTCTTTGCCGTGGCGCTGCTGTACGGCAGCCTTGCCTTCCCGATGTACTCACTCGCCGTCAGCCATATCAACGACCTCGTCTCGGACGATCAACTGGTGGCAACTGCCGGCGGCGTGTTATTCGTATACGGGGTGGGTTCGATTGCCGGGCCGATCGCCGCCTCGCTGATGATGACGCTCCTCGGACCGGTCGGGTACCTGTGGAGCCTCTCGGGGTTCTTTGCGCCCGTTGCCGCATACTCGCTCTACCGTCTGATGACGAAGGCCAGACCCGGACAGAAACAGTTCGTCAGCCTTCCGCCGAGAACATCGCTGGTGGCCGCCCGCCTGGCCGAACCCCGCCCCAACGACGACCCGGCTGCCAGCTAGATGACCCAGGGAATCAAGCGCGCCTTGGTCCTGGCCCGATAGTCGGCATACTGCGGGAACCGCCTGAGCAGACGCGCCTCTTCCTTGCTCGCCTTCCACCAGAAGAACACGCCTGCCATCACTCCCGCCCCGAGGCCGACAACCGACAACTTGAACAAGGCGGCGCCGACCAAGGCGACCACGATTCCACCGTAAATCGGGTGCCGGACGGCTGCGTAGACACCACCGTGCACCATCCCGCCTCCATCAAGCGGTTCCGGAAAGGGCGTCAGGCGCTCGCCGAGTTGGAACAAGCCGAGCGCAGACTCGATCACCCCTGCGGCAATGACGGCGATGCCTGCCAGGCTGAGTGCGTCTCCGCCCGGAAGCGACGGCCCACCCGCGCCGAGCGCCAGGACCACCGCCAGAATCATCACAACCTGGGCAACGACCCACCAGCCACCGCGACCGTGGAAGCCTTTCGACGGTGGGACGAGCGACCACCAGGCTCCCAGACCGGTCACCTCCTGATCCTCAACGGCCGCCGCGTAGGTCGCAACCCCGGTTCCGTCGGGAAGGACGGCATCCGGCCATACGTTGAGGAGCGGCTCGATGACGAATCGGCGTTCGAGCAGGCGCGGGTGCGGGATGGTGCAGGCCTCGTCGGAATGGGTTTCCATTCCGTAGAGAAGCAGATCGAGGTCGAGTGTCCTGGCCTCCCACCGGAAACTCCGCGTGCGCCCACGCAGGTGTTCGACGTCGTGCAATGCGGCGAGGAGGTTCCGAGCCGCCATCCCGGTCTCCAGAATCGCGACTGCGTTCAGGTAGGCGCCCTGCTCCGGACCTCCAACGGGAGCCGTCTCATACAGGTCGGAGACGCCGACGAGTTCTCCGAGCGAGCCCAGGGCTTCAACGGCAAACTCGAGGTTCTCGAGTCGATCGCCCAGATTGGAGCCGAGCGCAATCGCCGCCCTGGTCACCGTGGCCTCTTGACGGTTACTGCAACATCCGAAAACGGCACGCTGATAGGAGCCGACGGCTTATGAACCGTGACGGTGACGCGGTGCACTCGCTCATCCTCCAACACCAGGTCGGCAACCCTGCCGGCAACCCGCTCGATCAGGTCCCACCGCTCTTCTGCCACCCGGTCATGGATTGCCTGCGCAAGTTCCCCGTAGTGAACGGTGGCGGCGAGGTCATCAGAGGCCGCGGCCTTCGAAAGGTCCAAGAACACATCGACATCAACGACAAAGATCTGGCCGTGTTCTTGCTCATCCGCCAGAACCCCGTGGTAGGCGAAGACCTCGATACCCCGCAGGCGAATGCAGTCGGTCATCCAGCTCTCCGAGCGCGCCTAGCGCTCCGCCACCCGGATCATCGCCCGTGCTCTCGGACCAAGCGGCCGGCCGAGGATCTCCTGAATGATTGCCGAAGCCATGATGGGGCCGTCGACGTAGGCAGCGTAAACCAGATATCCGGCGAGGAGACCGCCCATCCCCTCGTCTATGAAGTCCCGATGCACGAGCACCACCGAGTTCCTGTCGGCCAGTGCCTCGTCGAGCAGTCCAAAGAATGGGAGGAGGTCACCGTCTTCGTTCTCGGGGAGAAACGGACGATGCAGAACCTTGAAACCGGCATCCGCGTAAGAGTTCAGATTCTGGTTGCCCGGGAGAAGCGATAGGACGGTGGTGATCTTGGCCTCATTGCGCAGCCAGTTGATCTCTTCTTCGCGGCGCACCCGGCGGTGCTGAAAGCCGTAGCCGCCGATGCGCTCACACACGGCGAGTCGACCGGCGATCACCCACACGAATTCTCTTGGCTTGAGACCGGTCATCCCCCTACCTCGTCGAAGACCTTCAGCCGCACAATAGCGTCGGCAACGCGAGCAGATTGGAGGTTCCCGGGTACATCATGGACGCGAACCGCCAACACTCCGGCTGCCACCGCCAGCGCGGTGGTTCCGGCGGTGGCGGCATCTCGGTCACGAGCGTCGGGCAGCCCTGCGATCGCCCCGATGAAGGATTTGCGCGAGATCCCTACCACGATCGGATAGCCGATCGACACAAACTCACCTAGATCATGCAGCAGGGTCAAGTTATGGTCGATGGTCTTCCCGAAACCGATACCGGGGTCGAGGCAGATGCGATTGCGATCGATCCCCTCCGACTCGGCAAGGGCGGCACTCGCCAAAAGCGATCGTCGGACCTCCATTGATACGTCGTCGTAGCGAGGAGCGTCTTGCATTGTCGAGGGCGTGCCTTGCATGTGCATGAGGATGATTCCGGCTCCGTAGTCGGCCACTACCGCCGCCATCGCCGGATCCCCCAGCGCCGAAACATCGTTGACGATCTCAGCACCGGCGGCCAGGGCACCCGCCGCAACGGACGCTTTGGCCGTGTCAACCGACACGACGATGCCCTCCTCTGCAAGCGCCCGAACCACGGGAATCACGCGGGCCGATTCCTCTTCCTCTGATACGAGCGCGGCGCCGGGACGGGTCGACTCACCTCCAACATCCACGATGTCTGCCCCTTGACGGGAGATCTCCCGTCCGCGTGCAATGGCCCCGGCTGTCTCGTAGAAGTCACCGCCATCGGAAAAAGAGTCGGGAGTGACGTTGACAACGCCCATGACGAGTGTGTGCGGGCGGTTGCTGAGAATTCTCGTCCGCAGGTGCCAGTCCACGAACGTCAACGGCCGCCGTAGATCAGCGCAAAGGCCTCTGCCCTCGTTGCGTCACGATCACAGAAACTGCCCCTCACCGCAGAGGTGACGGTGATCGAACCCGGTTTCCTCACGCCGCGCATGCTCATGCACAGGTGCTCGGCCTCCACCACCACGAGGACGCCGTGTGGGTCCAGCCCATCCATCAGGGTGTCTGCGATCTGGGTCGTCAACCGTTCCTGGAGCTGCGGCCGGCGCGCGAACGCTTCGACCAGGCGGGCGAGCTTGGAGAGGCCGGTGAGGCGCCCCTTGGGCAGGTAGGCCACGTGGGCCTTGCCGTGGAATGGAATCAGGTGGTGCTCGCACATCGAATAGAACGGAATGTCTTTGACCATCACCATCTCTTCGTGGTTCTCGTCATCGAATACAGTGCTGACGATGCTCTCCGGATCGATGCTCAATCCACCGAACACCTCTGCATACATACGTGCAACCCGCCGGGGAGTGTCGCGCAGGCCCTCCCGCTCGACGTCTTCCCCGATACTCTCGAGTATCACTCGCACGGCATCAGCGATTGCGTCCAGTTGAACACCGTTCTCAGCGTCGGCCATGTGCTGCTCCTCAGACGTTGGGACCCGGGTCTGTCGTGATGTGTACGGCGGCGACGGCGTCCTCGGACGACGCCAAGTTGGGCATCTGAATGCGCATCGCTCCATCTGCCGTGTGCTCCCACTTGGGGACGTCGAAGAAGATCTTGGCGACTTCGGCGGCGTCGACGGTCTCCTTGTCCATCAGCTCGGCCGCGATGCGATGGAGAGCGTCCTCATGAGTGCTGAGGATCTGCCGGGCCTCGTCGTGCGCTTGACTGATGAGCTTGCGGACCTCTGCGTCGATGAAAGAGGCGACCTCGTCGGAGTAGTCCGGCTGCCGGGAATAGTCGCGACCGAGGAACACCTCACCGGCCGCCTTCCCGTACTTCATGGGGCCGAGGCGGTCGCTCATGCCGTACTCCATCACCATCTTGCGAGCGAGATCGGTCGCCGTGTCGATGTCGTTGCTGGCACCAGTCGAAGGGTCGCCGAACACGAGCTCTTCTGCCGTTCTCCCACCAAGCGAATAGGCCAGTTCGTCGACCATCTCGCTGCGCCGCTTGAAGAAGCGATCCTCGGTGGGCAGAGCCATCGTGTAGCCGCCACTGCGACCACGGGGGATGATGGTCACTTTGTGAATGGGGTCGAGGTTCGGCAGAGCAAAGCCGACCAGCGCGTGACCACCTTCGTGATATGCGGTCAGCTTCCGCTCGCTCTCTGAGATGACCCGGCTCTTCCGCTCCGGACCGGCAATCACGCGATCGATGGCCTCTTCGAGTTCTTCCATCCCGACCCGCTTCTTGTCGCGACGGGCGGCCAGAATGGCAGCCTCGTTGATGAGGTTGGCGAGATCTGCCCCGGTGAAACCGGGAGTCTGGCGGGCCAGAACTGCGATATCGATCTCGTCGTCGAGGGGCTTGCCGCGGGAATGGACTGCGAGGATGGCCTGGCGACCCTTGAGGTCGGGGCGGTCGACCACGATCTGCCGATCAAAGCGCCCGGGACGCAGCAGCGCCGGATCCAGAATATCCGGCCGGTTGGTGCCCGCGATCACGATCACACCGGTATTGACATCGAAACCGTCCAACTCGACCAGCAACTGGTTGAGGGTCTGCTCACGCTCGTCGTGACCGCCACCGAGACCGGCGCCGCGATGCCGTCCAACCGCATCGATCTCGTCGATGAAGATGATGGCCGGAGCTTGCGCCTTCGCCTGCTCGAAGAGGTCACGTACACGACTCGCACCGACGCCGACGAACATCTCAACGAAGTCGGAGCCCGAGATCGAGAAGAACGGAACGCCGGCCTCACCGGCGATGGCCCGCGCCAGCAGGGTCTTGCCCGTGCCGGGTGGTCCGTACAACAGCACCCCTTTGGGGATCTTGGCGCCCAAGGCGCGGAACTTGGCAGGATTCTGAAGGAAGTCCTTGATCTCCTCGAGCTCCTCGATGGCTTCTTCGACCCCCGCCACATCTTCGAACGTAACCTTCGGCGTATCGCGGGTGACCTGTTTCGCCTTCGCTTTCCCGAACTGCATGACGCGGTTTCCGCCGCCCTGCATCTGCGTGAATATGAAGATCATGAAGCCGATCAAGAAGAGCCACGGCAGCAGGCTGATCACGATTTCCCACAGCGAGGTGTCGGATTCGGGGAACATCGGGACATCGTTGGCCACGAGTACCTCGGTCAGCGTCCCTTCGTACTCCGGCGGATACGAGAACGTGAAGTCCGGCGTCGTGTCACCCTGGTCGATGTACTCGCCCGTGACGATGTCGGAGCGCGTGAACATCGTGACTTCTTCGATCTTGCCGTCCTCGACATCCTGGATGAACTGGCTGGTGGTGATCTCAACGGGCTTGTCACCTGTTTCAAACCAGGTTTGGGCGACCACAACCATGAGCACGACGACTACGCCGTAGACGAGGATCGTACGAAGAGTTCTGTTCATGAAAACTCGCTAAACGGTATCACGGGCGGACCATGGTATGCAGCCCGCTGGATTACACCGCATTCGCTTCAGTCATCCTCTTCCATGACGGCTATGTAGGGGAGATTACGCAGCTTGCCGATGTAGTCGAGTCCGTACCCGACGACGAACTCGGGACCTATCGAGAAACCGGTGTACTTCACATCGAGCGGGACCCGCTGGATCCCTTCCTTCACCAGGATGGCGGCTACTTCCAGGCTGGCCGGGTGGCGCACCCGCAAGCTCTTCAGCAGGTAACTCAAGGTGAGACCCGAATCGATGATGTCCTCGACGATCAATACATCGCGATCGGCGATCTCCTGATCCAGATCCTTCAAAATCCTCACCACGCCGGATGTCTGCGTGGCAGCCCCGTACGACGACACGGCCATGAAGTCGAAATCCACCGGGATGTGCACATGGCGAGCGAGGTCGGCCATGACGATGAAGGCGCCCTTGAGCACGCCGATCATCAGCAGATCTCTACCCTCGTAGTCTGCATCGATCTGCGCCCCCATCCGGACGAGGGCGGTTTCGATTTCCTCAGCGGAAATGAGCGTCTTTCCAACTTTCACACGGTCTCCCATTGGGCGTGAACCCAAAGGTAGCGCCGTGTGGTCGATCCGACCCAAACGGCTCGCGAAATTCGAGCTCCCGGCACCCACACGACGGAACCGGACGCAACGGCTACCGGCCAGTTTGATCTTTGCCCTGGCGAGACTCCGAGCCGGCGAAGCACCTCGCCCACGGATACGCCGTCCACCTCATCGGCCGGTTCGGCGACTCGCACCGTCATGGCGTCGGGCAGCTGTGCCGCGTCCGCCACTGCCATCCACGCAGAGAGCGGAAACGCCACCGGCGCACGCTGATCGACCCAGGATTCGAACGCCCACCGCCCGAACGAGACCGCGCCGGGAAGCGACCATTCGACGGGGGGCGGCGCGTCCCGGTGACGCGCCGGCGACATGATCAACCAGGGCCCACGCCGGAACACCTTCAACCCGCCGGCCAGCTCAGCGGAGGACACGACGCCGGAGGCGACCTCGGATACCCTCATCACCTCCGCCCTGGTGCCCGCGTACGGTCCTCGCACCCTCCGGAGGGCGTCCCGGATGGCATGGGACGCAGCCGCCGGGCCGATCGCATGAAGTTCGGGGGCCGCCAGCGCGATCCCTTCATCGAGGTCCAGCATCTGCACGCTGGTCGAGCCGGTCGGAATGCCGTCCGCCACCGACCCTGCGAGTTCCACGAGTGACGCTCTCAGCCGCGGATTGAACCGCGCCTCGAGATCCGGAAGGACGTCCCGCCGGATCTGGTTCCGCCGCGGATCGAGAGAGCGATTGGATGGATCGTCGCGCCACGGGAGGCCGAGCAGCGTGGCAAGTTCCCTGGTTTCAGACCTGGTTACCCCCAGGATGGGCCGCAGAAGGCGGCCGCGCTGAGCCGGGATGCCGGTCAGGCCGGTCGGACCCGTACCCCGCAAGATATTGAGGAACACGGTCTCCGCTTGGTCATCGCTGGTATGGCCGGTCACCAGCCACTCACCTTCACCACAGGACGCTTCGAGGGCGGCGTAGCGGACCTCCCGGCCCTGACTCTCAGGGGAGGCGCCGGTCGGCACCGTCACCTCGAGGACTTCGAGATCGAGGCCAAGCCGTGCCGCAATCGCAACGGCCGCCGCACGCACGATCGGTGATCCGGCCAAACCGTGGTCCACATGGACTGCCCGACAAGAAGTGCCCTGTTCGAGCATCAGCCAGGCGGCCACCGCACTGTCGGCGCCCCCGCTGAGGGCAACAGCAACACGACCAACCGGAGGGTCGGGCGCCTGGGCCAGCACCCGCCCGGCCAGGACACCTAGGCGACGCGAGCCAGCCATGCTGAAGGGCTGCGGATCTCGTCGAGAGTTGGCAACGATTCGACATCCCGCCAGACGAGATCGACCGTCTCCCAACCGGCTTCTCGTTCGACTGCGAGTACGAACTTCTCTCCCAGCTCGTACTGACGGAGTTTCATCTCCAACCCGGTGATGCGAAAGAACGCGGCAGTCCTGGCGTCCATACGACGTCGTTTGATAATCCCCGACATCCGCTCCTGAGTGACGAGATGGCGGGCGCCGATACGATCCATGATGACATGCCCGTGACCCTCGAGCACCGACATGAGCGCCTGTACTTTGTCGATCAGCTGGCGCTGAGCTTCCCCGGCGAAGAGGCCGAGCAGCCCCGTCTCTCCGATGATGTCGGCCTCGCCCTCTGCCGCCGTTCTTATCTCTTCGACGATCCTCTTGAGACGGCCACGCTCCGGCTCGGCACTCTCAACCAGGCCTTGAACGAGCGATAAGAAATACTCCTGCATCCACGGGACGGCAGTGAACTGGGCACGATGAGCGCACTCGTGTAATGCCAGCCAGAAGCGGAACTCATCCGGCGAGAACTGATGAGCACGTTCCATGGCAAGGACATTCGACCCGACGAGAAAGACAACGTCGCCCGCCGACTCATCCGTGGGTAGGACCAGTTCGTACTGGCCGAGTACCCGGCGCGACATGACGCCGAGCAGCGCCCCCATCTCGGCTGCCACGATGCCTCTGGCAAATCCGGCGGCCTTCGAGCCGAGGACGCCTGCCTGACTGAGTCGTCCGGCGATCTTCTCCTCGGCCGGTTCCATCAAACGCGAGAAGAACTCGACGTTGCGACGAACCCAGTCGGTTCGGCCCACAACCTCGACGGCGACCCGGGTCGCGGTGACGAGTCCGGTCTCCTCGCCGACCAGCACACCGGCACGTTCCATCAGTCCGGGCGCCTGGCGGCGTAGAGCCTCGACGTGGTAGGTGGATTCAAGGGGGTGGCTGCCGGCGACCCGGTCGGCCACTTTGACGGCCAGGGACCAGGGAATCCCGTCCGTCATCGTACGACGCGGTACCGCTTGCCGACCACCCTGACGAAGTACTGCACCACCGTCAGCACGATGACGAGAACCGCCACGACCAACAAGGTGGGAATGAGATAGCGGTAGGTCCAGGAGGGGAGGTCGTTGGATGGGGCCGGTTCGGGGACCTGGATCGCAGGGACGTCGCCCTGGGCGACCACATCAACAACGGCCAGCGCGGCCGGTGCAATCAGCATGACCGCGGTGAAAACCAGCAGGGGCAAAACAATACGACGACCGTTGTTCGACATGGCGGGGACACTAGTCGCGGGTCGCGGGTCGCGGGTCAACTGTTCATCTCATCACGCAAGACGCGCCGGAGCCGTTCAATCAGCTCGTCGGGAATCTCCTCTGCGCTCTTCTCCCGCACAACCGATCGCAACTTGCTCTCGAATTGAAAGGCTCCTTCGCACGGCGGGCACGACCGGAGGTGCCAATTGATGCGCAACCGCCGATACCACGTGATCTCACCATCGAGGAAGTAGTAGATCTTCTCGACTGCCTGATCGCATGTCCGCCTACTCATGGGGATCCCCCGTTGACCCGGTCAGGCCGCGTTCACCGGCGAACTCCCACAACGCTTTCTGGAGCGCCTTTCTTCCCCGGTGTAATCGGGACATCACCGTTCCGATCGGGACATCCATGATCTCGGAGATCTCCTTGTAGGAAAACCCCTCGACGTCGGCCAGCAAAACGGGGAGCCGGAAGTGCTCGGGGAGGGCTTCGACGGCTTGCTTCACGTCGGAGTCCACGAATCCGGCAAGCAGCTCCTCCTCGGCGCTGCGCGACGCCGCCCGGGTTCCCGCGCTGGAAACGCGGCGGTACATGTAGAGGTCCTCGAGCTCACCGAGGTCGACCTCTTTGGGACGTCGGGCCTGCTTGCGGTAACGGTTTATGAAGGTGTTCGTGAGGATCCGGTAGAGCCAGGCTTTGAGGTTGGTGCCATGTGTGAAGGTGTGATAGGCGCGGTAGGCCTTCAGGAACGTCTCCTGAACGAGATCTTCGGCGTCGGAGGTATTGCGCGTCATGCGCATCGCGGCCGCGTACAACTGCGGCGCATACTGCATCGCATCATTTTCGAAGTTGGCCTGATCAGCCACGAGCACTCCTGTCGCCGAGTGGACACTACCAACCGGGCAGATGGCGACAAGCCGGGTTGAGGGCCGTGGTGTGTCTCAGAGCCGGAGCGGGGATTCGAACCCCGGACCTGCTCATTACGAGTGAGCTGCTCTACCCCTGAGCTACTCCGGCGGCGGCCCGGTATGTTAGGCGTTCAACAGTCGGGGGGCGAAGCAAGAAGCGCACTTCGTACCAGGGATCAGCAGAGCCGGGAGACCCGCCCACTCCCGCATGCAGAGGGCCGATTGCTAGCCGCCTGCTAGTTGCCGGCCGACCCAGTCCGTCCAAGCAGTCAACATCGCCGCAGCAGGATCATCCCGATCGCTGAAATCGGCCGGCATCAGCGGGGTGCCGACCACGACGGTCACCCTGCTCCGACGCAAACGGGTTGCGCCCTTGCCGTACGCCTCCCCTGTCCCGATGACCGCCACCGGAACAATCGGACTCCCGCTCTTCAGGCTCAACCAGGCGACCGAGGCGTTCGGTTCTACCCGTCCCCACCCGTCTACAACCCCACCCTCCGGGAACACTCCGATCGATCCGCCGGCGCGGAGATGCTCGTAGGCGGTCCGCATCGCTCCCAGCGGTGCCCGTTCCCGCGAGATTGGAATCATTCCAAACGTGCGCAAGAAAACGTTGAGCCAGCGGTGAGCTCTCCACAAGCCATCGACCGCAAGGAACCGCACCGGCCGGTCGGCGGCGACCGCGACCATCGGACCGTCGAGATGTGAAAGATGGTTGGCGGCCAGGATCACCGGACCGGCCGGGAGCGGGACCTCCCCAGAGACACGTAGCCGCCAGCCGAGCCGGGCGATCAGCCGGGCCGGCGGCAAAGCCACGGTCCATGCCATACGCCACCCGGAGAAGGGCGGAGTCCTTGGATCAGGCGCCGAGATCGGCAAAGAGGTCCGCCAGGACGAGCTTCGGGCGTTGGTTTGCGCGCAGTGCCACGACGGCGCCAAGCACGCGCTCGGCGGATCCGACCGCCCCGGCCGGCGTGAGCATGGCAAGGTCGTGCACAGGGATGTCGCGATTGCGAACCTCACCACCGAACTGAGCTGCAGCAGAATCGGTATACCACGAGGCGAGCATCTCGAGTCCGGAGATCAGAAGCGCCTGGGATGATCGTTTCCGTTCGCGTTCCTGCCGGTCCTTCAGCGCCCTACCCGCCATGCCATGGTCCTCGGCTTCCGCCAGTTCATCGGTATGTCGCTGTTCGAGTGCTCCGAGCATCGGTTCGACGGCAGCGAGGACTTCCTCGGCGAGATCGAATGCTCGCCCGGGAACCGGCGATACGCGTTGCGGAATCCCCATCCACACGCGCCGGTACCCGGCGGCTTCCGGTTGGGTCGCCAGCGTGAGCGCCAGGCCGGGCCGTCCGCCTGCAATCTTGGCAACCTGTTCGGCCTGCTCAGCGACCACACCGAGGCTGATGAGCCCTTCGATGATTTCCGCCTCATCGACTCGACCGAATTGCACCGTACGGCAGCGACTGGCAATCGTGGTCGGGAGGTCCTCTTCTGCTTCTGCTACGAGGAGGAACACCGTGGAGGGCGATGGTTCTTCGAGTGTCTTCAACAGCGCATTGGCGGCCCCGTCACTCATCGCTCCAGCCTCGGCGAGGAGGAATACCTTCCGGTCACCTTCGACGGGCGCCAGACGGGATTGGGCCACAGTGCTGCGCGCCTGATCCACGGTGAGCATCGTCGATCCGGCCGGTTCGATCGCAATGAGATCCGGGTGGGTGCCCGAGGCCACCCGCCGGCAACTCGAACACGGCTCGGTGTGCTCCCCGGCACCGGGGCAGAGCATGGCGGCTGCGAAGCGTAGGGCGACGGTCGCCTTACCCACGCCGCCGGGCCCGATGAACAGGTATGCCTGGCCGGGGTGAGCCACGTCCCTGGTCAGAACCGCGGCTATCCGTGCATGGCCGATGATGCCCCCAAAGAAGTCCCTCACCAACGCTCCTCGACGACACCGATCACGGCCGCCACTACCTCGTCCAGGGTCCGATCGGCCGGTACCCTGCGAAACACCTCCGGTTCGATCCCGGCCAGCGTCGCAAAGGTCTCGGCGACCCGTTGCTGAAAATCGATACCTTCCGCCCCGATGCGATCGGCCACCGCCTGACGGGACAGGCCGATGAGCGGGTCGAGTTCGAGGAGCACGACCAACTCCGGCCAGGTGCCACACAACCCCGCCGCATTCACGGCTCGAACCATCTCGACACCTAGTCCCCGGGCGCCACCCTGGTATGCCAGCGATGAGTAGACCGTCCGATCGCTGATGACCCAGGTTCCGGCGGCCAGTGCAGGACGAATCACCTCGGCTGCCAGTTGGGCGCGTTGGGCCGCGAACAGCAGTGCTTCGGTCCACGGCTCCATATGCTCACCGTGCAGCAGCACATCCCGAATCCCCTCTCCGACCGGGGTGCCGCCGGGTTCACGAACGATGATCGCCGTTCGCCCGCTCCCCTGCAGGTACTCGGCGAGACGCTTTGCCACTGTGCTCTTTCCCGTTCCTTCGATGCCCTCGAGGGCGATGTAGTGGCCACCCATCAACGGTCCTTGTGGCGGCGTTTCCCGCGCATCGAGGAAAAGGCCTCGGATGCATCCTGGAGTTTTCTTCGTGCCTCAGGACTGAGCCGGTGCTGCCTGATCATGCCGCGCACCGTCCACAAGGTGAAGAGGCCCGACAACAGGATGATGATGCCGCCGAGCATCAACACTGCACGGACACCATCGTCGAGCGGATGGGGCAACCGACCGTCGACCGCCGCAGCCACCGCTCCGGCGAGTGCCACCGACGCCAGCAGGGCGGTCCGCACGACCGTGAACAGAGCCGCAAAGGTTCTACCTCGAATTTCATCAGCGACCTGCTGATGAAGAGCGCTGAAACCCATCACGTAGGCACCACCGGCCCCCAATCCGACGACGAACACCCAGCCACCGGCACCGAACACCGTCTGGGCCAGCGAGGTGAACATGGTGGCGGTTCCCGTGGCGATCAGGCTCACGGCGAAGAAGATCTCGTACCTGAGACCAGAAATACTCAGACTCGCCACGACCAGCATGCCCAGGCCGACACCTGTTCCCAGCGCGGTGAGCAGGATCCCGAAACCGGAGTCGCCGGCCTGGAGAGCATTCACGCTGAACGGCTGACCGAGCACGAAGAGCGAGCCACCTCCGAACAAGGCGGTTGCCATACCGACGATGATCATGCGCACGTGCTTCTCGCGCAAGACGAATCGGAGCCCCTCCGTGAGATCTCGCCACGGAGCTTTGAAATCGAACCTGTGTTCCGATTGGCGCTCTTCCGGCACTTCGGGAGTCTCGAGCACCATGGTCGCCACGATGAGGGCGCTGACGACAAAGGTCACCGCGTCGAGCAGGAAGGCCAGGTTCCGGCTGGCGATGGTCGAAGCCTCGGGAATCCACTCGCCGACTTTCGTGGCGGCCGACCAACCCAGCGATCCCAGCGGGAACGTCCCGTAGGCACTGACCAGGCTCAGACTGTTGGCATTGACGAGTTGCTCCTCGGTGACGATGTTCGGGATGCTGGCCTCACGCGCCGGCTGCCGGATCAGGGTCAGCACTTCGAGCAGGAAGGAGATGACGAAGAGCTCGAACAGGTTGTCCACGAGTATGAGAAAGAGGACGAGAGCTCCGCGTCCGAAGTCGGCAATGACCATGGTCCATTTCCGATCGAACCGGTCTGCGACGACACCTCCCACCGCGCCGAAGACACCGGGGAGCAGCCGACCAACCAGGGGGACGATGATGCCGGTAACGCCGGCGATCTCATTCGCAAGAGCAATGGTGGCGAACAACGCCACCCAGTCCCCCAGCGATGAAACCGTGCCGGACCACCACAGTCGCGCGAACGGACCTTTTCGGATGAGCCGGATTGACTCGATGATGAAACCCTTTCCGGTACGAAACGATATCAGCAAGGGCGGGTTGCGAGGCCATCGGGTACCTAGTACCTGGTAGCTGGTAGCTGGTACCGAGTACCGAGTACCGAGTACCCAGTAGTACCCCATCCTCGGCCTACGCGGGCCCGGCGCGAAAGGATGCCGTCTGGAGTTCCGGGTCATAGGTTCTAGGTTGGAGGTCACCGGACCGTCAAGTGCCGGCACCAACAATTCGACCCCGCCACCACCAGTAAACCCAGAACTCAGAACCCACAACCCTGTGGAAGATTCACCTCAAGTCCCACAATCGCCTTAGTATCCCTGCCCGTGCCCAAACCCCTGATCATCGTCGAGTCGCCTGCCAAGGCGCGCACCATCGCCGGCTACCTCGGCGCCGACTATGCCGTTGCGTCATCGGTCGGCCACATACGGGACCTTCCTCGCAACGCCAAAGAAGTGCCTGAGAAACTCAAGGGTGAACCATGGGCGCGGCTCGGCGTCAACGTAGATGCCGGTTTCGAACCCCTTTACATCGTGACCAAAGAAAAGAAGGACACGGTCAAGGAACTCCGCCGGCTGATGAGAGAAGCGTCGGAGCTATACCTGGCGACTGATGAGGATCGAGAGGGCGAGTCGATCGCCTGGCATCTGTTGGAGGTGCTGAAACCCAAGATCCCGGTCCGGCGCATGGTGTTTCACGAAATCACGCCGGACGCGATCCGTGCGGCTCTCGCCTCGCCACGCTCGGTCGACCAACAACTCGTCAATGCGCAGGAGGCCCGCCGCATCCTCGACCGCCTTTACGGCTACGAGGTTTCCCCGGTCTTGTGGAAGAAGGTTCGCCAGGGCTTGTCTGCGGGCCGCGTCCAGAGCGTCGCCACCCGCGTGGTCGTCGAACGCGAACGCGAACGAATCGCCTTCCGCGGCGCTTCGTATTGGGGGCTCGATGCCACCCTCTTGCCCGGCAACGACGACACGACCTTCGAGGCCCCACTCGTTGCCGTCGACCAGGTACGCATCGCGACCGGGAAGGATTTCGATTCACTCGGACAGGTCAACCGAGAAGACGTGTTGATCCTCGACGAGGCGCAGGCCACCGAACTGGCCTCGTCACTCGAAGGGGCGGCGGCCACGGTCACATCTGTTGAGCGCAAACCGTACCGGCGTTCCCCGTATCCGCCGTTCCGCACCTCAACACTCCAACAGGAGGCCGGACGAAAGCTTCGATTCTCCGCCAAGCGGACGATGTCGGTCGCCCAACGTCTCTACGAGGGTGGCTACATCACCTACATGCGAACCGACTCAATCACCTTGTCCGAGACCGCCATCGTGGCGGCCAGGTCACAGATCGCAGACCTCTACGGCCCGAAGTACCTGTCTGACAAGCCGCGCACATATACGAAGAAGGTACGAAACGCGCAAGAGGCCCATGAGGCCATTCGGCCGGCAGGCGATCGGTTCAAGACACCGACCGACGTGGCGAGCGAACTCGAGAATGATCAAGCTCGCCTATATGAGCTCATCTGGAAGCGCACGGTCGCCTCCCAGATGGCCGACGCCACCGGAGAGACACTTCAGGTTCAACTCGAGGCGCCGGCGGGCGACCGGTCTGCCGAGTTCACCACCAGCGGCCGCACCATCACGTTCCCCGGCTTCCTCCGCGCCTACGTCGAGGGATCCGACGACCCGGACGCAGAACTCGACGATCAGGAGCGTCCTCTTCCTGCACTGGCTGAGGGTGACCTCACCAGAATCACGGCCATCGAGGCCGGAGCACATGAAACGAAGGCCCCCGCCCGCTACACAGAGGCTTCACTGGTCCGGAAGTTGGAGGAACTCGGGGTCGGCCGCCCTTCGACGTACGCCTCGATCATCTCCACCATCCTGGATCGCGGATACGTTTGGAAGAAGGGGACTGCACTGGTCCCAACCTTCACGGCCTTCGCAACGGTGACCCTCCTCGAGACGCATTTTCCCGATCTCGTCGACTATGCCTTCACCGCCCGGATGGAGGACGACCTCGACAAGATCTCAAACGGCGACGAGGACTCCACGCCCTGGTTGTCGAGCTTCTACTTCGGTAACGGGAGTCCCGGGCTGCGGGACATGGTGTCGACGCGACTCGCCGAGATCGACGCCAGGGCCGTCAACTCGATCCCCATCGGCGTCGACGAATCTGGCGCCGAGATCGTCGCCAGAGTGGGACGGTACGGCCCCTACCTCGAGCGTGGCGAAGACCGGGCAAGCGTTCCCAAAGACCTTGCACCCGACGAGCTGACGGTCGACAAAGCCCTCGAGTTGCTCTCGATGCCAAGCGGAGACCAGGTTCTCGGTACCGACAAAGACACGGGCCTGCCCGTGATCGCCAAAGCGGGTCGATTCGGACCGTACGTACAACTCGGTGAACTGGAAGAGGGATCGAAGGATAAGCCGAAGACGGCGTCGCTGTTCAAATCGATGTCGCTGGACGAGGTCACACTGGAGCAGGCATTGCAGCTCTTGACCCTGCCCCGCCTGCTGGGTGCCGACCCGGCCGACGATGAAGCGATCGAGGCACTCAACGGTCGATACGGGCCCTACGTCCGCAAGGGCAAAGAGACACGAAGCCTCGAGGCAGAGGAGCAGCTCTTCACCGTGACGCTCGAAGATGCGTTGAAGCTCCTCGCCGAGCCGAAGCGGAGGAGAGGACAGGCTGCGGCGACCGCCCCCCTCAAGGAGCTCGGCGACGATCCGTCGTCCGGCAAACCCATCGTCTTGAAATCCGGGCGATACGGCCCCTACGTGACCGATGGGGACACGAACGCCTCCCTGCGCAAAGGTGACGATGCCGACACCATCACACCCGAGCGGGCGCATGAGCTACTCGCCGATAGAAGAGCGAAGCTGGCCAAATAGCCCACCCTGGTACCCGGCCTTCGATACCTAGAGGATCGTTGCGGCCAGCTCCGCCAGCGGACTGCGGATCGATCGCTCCAGCGTTACGTGGCCGAACAGCGACGACCCCTTGAACTTCTCGATCAGGGCAGCCATCCCGCCGTACGGTGAGACATACGGGTTATCCACCTGAGTGAGGTCACCACAGAAGATGACCTTCGATCCGCGTCCCATCCGGGTCAGGATCACCTTGAGCGTCGACATCTCGAGGTTCTGCGCCTCATCGATGATCACGATCTCATCGGTGATGGAGCGACCTCGCAGGAACGTCACCGCCGCCATCTCGACTTCGTTTCGTTCGAGCAATTCATCGACCGCGTCGCGGGCATCATCCGAGGAGAGGTCGCTGAACAGCGCGTGCAAGTTGTCGTAGATGGCGGCCATCCAGGGTTCGAGTTTCTCATCGAGATCGCCGGGCAGGAATCCGACCTCCTGACGGCCCACCGCCACCAGCGGCCGGTACACGGCGACCCGCCGATAGCGATTCGACTCGACTACTTGCTCGAGGGCGGCGGCCAGGGCGAGGAACGTCTTGCCGGCGCCGGCCATGCCCATGATCGACACCGCAGGAACGTCGGGATCGAGGAGGAGATCGAGAGCCAGGATTTGCTGCATGTTCTTCGGTTCAACGCCGAACGCCCTGGGATGACCATGGACGCGATTGACGACCGTTTCTGGATTGATCTCGACGACTCTGGCCAGGGCCGACTGCGACCCGCACCGCAACACGGCGTACTGGTTGATCAGCGCTTCGACGCCCGGTAGCAACACTTTGTGGTCCTCGAAGAGCTGGTCGATGACGCCCCGGTCGACCGACACTTCGCGGATGCCCGTATACAGCTCTTCGACGGGCATGGTGTCTGCCCGGTAGTCCGCAACTGGTACGCCCATCTGAGCGCCCTTGATCCGGAGCGCAGCATCCTTGGTGACGAGCACCGGATCGCCCCCCGCATCTGACATGTTCAGGCATGTGGCGAGAATCCGGTGATCAGGGGTGGTCGGATCGAACACCTCAGGGAGGCGAGGCGACACGATCCCGTTGAGCTCGATCCTCAATGCGCCGCCGCTCGGCAGTGGCACCGGATCCCGCAGACCGCCGGCACGCGAAGCGCCGAGGCGTTCGAGCAACCGGAGAGCTGATCGGGCGTTGGCGCCCACCTCATCGTGCCGGATCTTCATACGGTCGAGTTCCTCGATCACGACGAGCGGGAGAATCACTTCGTGCTCATCGAAACGAAGGACCGAATTCGGATCGGCCAGGATCACGCAGGTGTCGAGGACATACGAGCGGGTCACAGGGTCAAGGCCTCCTCTGGCGTCACGCTCAGTAGCAAACTCGTTCCGGACGACGATTACAAGGACCCTGTCGGCCCGGTATGCCGGATCTCAACCAAACCGATCGGTGAAAGCACACAGATCTGCAACGGAGAGATTGCCGCCACAGAGAATCAGAACGAGCGTTCCCGTCGGCTCGAAGCGCCCCCGTAGCCTCCGGGCGGCGGCGAGAGTGCAGGCGGCGGCGGGCTCGGTGACGAGCTTGGCTCGTTCGAACAGGAACACCATCGAATCGACCGCTTCCGCGTCGGGGACCACGGCAACCTCCTCGAGGTGGTCCCGGGCGATCTCAAAGGCTGTCTCTCCCGCGTACGGCGACCCCAGAGTCTTGGCGATCGAAGTCGGCGTCATGGTCTGAGGGGATCCGGCCGCCAGCGAACGCGCCATCACATCGGCTCCCTCGGTCTCAACACCCCAGATCCGTGCGTTGGGACGGCAGGCCTTGACCGCCGACGTGACACCGGCCATGAACCCTCCGCCACCGATGGAAACGATCACGTCCGTGACCTCGGGCACCTGTTCCAGGAGTTCGAGCCCGAGCGTTCCGTTCCCGGCCATCATGTCCGGATCATCGAAGGGGTGCATCGGACCCCACCCCTCTGCGACGAGTTCGCCGTAACGAACAAAGGCGTCGGCGATGGTTGGGACCAGCTCGACGTCGGCTCCGTAGCCGCGGGTGGCATCGAGGTAGTTGCTGGGAGTGGATTCGGGCATTACGACCCGGGCCGGGACACCGAGCCGGCCCGCCGCGTAGGCGAGGCCCTGGGCGAAGTTACCACCGCTGATTCCGACCACGCCGTCGGCGCGTCCGTCGTAGGCAAGGAGCTGATTGACGGCGCCGCGCGGCTTGAAACTCCCGGTCTTTTGGAAGAGCTCCAGCTTGAGCAGCACCCTGGTTCCGAGCTGGTCCGAGAGGGTCCGGCTCGAGACGACCGGCGTCTCGACGATGTACGGCGCGACTCTGTGTCTGGCGGCTTCGATGTCGGACAAAGGAATCATCACTCAGGAGGTTATAGGTTCTGGGTTGCTCTCGAGATGGGCGGCTACTGCATAGTCCGCCAGAATGGGACCATCCGGCGTCATCACGACGTGCGTGATCGCGGTGTTGGGTGGAACGATGGTGTCGAGAACCTCCGGCCAGCCCACCCCCATGTTGCCAAGTGCATAGGACCGAATCGACCCACCATGCGAGACGACCGTTATCCGGCGGGATCCCCCGGCATGGTTGATCGCCTTCACTACACCTGCGGTCATCCGCGCGGATAGCTGGGCCCACGTCTCGCCGTCACCACCCCGTGGCAAGTCCTCGCCTCGTTGAAAGATCCGATCGGCCAGATCGCCGTCGGCAGCCGCCAGCACCTCGTCAAACGTCTTGCCCTCCCAGGAACCGAAGGACAATTCGGCGAGCTCGGCTAGTTCGGTAGCGCCGTCTGCGGCGACCGCTGCTGCCGTTTCGATCGCCCGCCCGAGTGGCGAGGTGAAGACCGTGTCCTGCCTCCCGTACCAGGAGGCGAGCAAGTCGGCCTGGCGTCGACCATTTTCGTTCAAACCCCAGTCTGTTTGACCCTGCACACGCCGTTCGAGGTTGGCGTTGGTTTCGCCGTGGCGAACGAATGTGATCACCGGATCACCGCCGGCAAGGCGATCCTTTGCCCATTCGTTGAGTGTCCCGAGGTGTCCCGTGTCGTTGTAGGTGGCCAGACGGAGCTTGCCGAAGGCATGCCGGAAGGTCGTGATCGACGCGTTGGCGGGCCCGGCGAACGGAGGCGTCGGTGTATCGATACCCCAGTGGAGACGAACGAGGTGCTCGATGACTCCGCCGTGGGTGATCACGAGCGCCCGCTCATCGTCATTCAGCCGGCCCTTCAATCGCTCTACGCCATCGAGCAGTCGCTCCCGAAGGCCGACCAGCGTCTCGCCGGTCCGACCCATCGGCACCGGCTGGCCGGTCACTACCGCCATCAACTCATCGCCGTAGATCTCCGAGATTTCCGAGAAGGTCAGTCCGTCCCATTGCCCGAGATCGATCTCCTGCCACGCCGTATCAATCTCCGTCTCGACGTTGAGCGCGGCTCCCGTGGCGACGGCTCGATCCAGACCACTGGTAATGACGAGGTCATACGGTCTCCGGCCCATCCGCCCGGCGACTACAAGAGCCTGGGCCTCACCCCGCCCGGTCAATCGGCCGCCGTGTCTGCTCCCTTGCCATATTCCGGCAACGTTCGCTTCGGTCTCTCCGTGGCGCAAGAACGAGATCTCCATCGCCCGCCAGGATGCCCGGTTTCACCGCCTCCGCCAAACGCAAAAGGTTGTCGCGTGCTGTCCCGTCAGCCGACAAAGGCTGAGGCGAACACCAGGCTGACGATGGTCATCACCTTGATCACGATGTTCATCGCCGGGCCGGAGGTGTCCTTGAACGGATCTCCAACCGTATCTCCGATGACCGCCGCCTTGTGAGCGTCGGAGCCCTTGCCGCCATAGGCACCGGCTTCGATGAACTTCTTGGCGTTGTCCCAGGCGCCGCCCGCGTTCGCCATGTAGATGGCCAGCAGGAAGCCCGTCACCAGCGCTCCGGCGAGGAATCCGCCGAGCGCTTCGACGTTGACGAACCCGATCAGCAGCGGGAGGATGACGGCGAGGGATCCGGGAAGAATCATTTCCCGTAGGGCCCCGGCGGTTGCGATATCGACGCACTTGGCGTACTCGGCCTTGACTCCCTCTTTGCCCTCCTTGAGGCCCGGGATCTCGCGAAACTGCCGTCGCACTTCCTCGATCATCTCATTGGCGGCGCGACCGACCGCGTTGATCGTCATCCCGGAAAACAGGAACGGGAACATGGCACCGAGGAACAGGCCGATCGTCGTCTCGACATTCATGATGTTGATGCCTTCGGCCAGTGGGTTGACGACGTCCTTGGCAAACGCGGCGTTGGTGATCGCCTGGGTAAAAGTCGAGAACAGGGCCAGAGCGGTCACGGCCGCGGATCCAATGGCAAAGCCCTTGGCGACTGCCGCGGTGGTGTTGCCGAGCGAGTCGAGAGCGTCGGTCGCCTGGCGAACCTCTGGTGGGAGATGCGCCATTTCCGCAATGCCGCCGGCGTTGTCGGCGATCGGCCCGTACGCGTCGACGGAGATCACGATCCCGAGGGTGGCGAGCACCCCGATGGCGGCAATGGCCACTCCGTAGATCCCGCCCCCGGCCCCGAGCGCAAGATCTCCTGCCCAGTATGCACCCCCGATTCCGGCTGCCGTGACGATGACCGAATAGGCAGCCGAACGCTTCCCTTGTGCGATTCCGGCAAGGATCACGGTGGCGGGTCCGGTCTGTGCCTGGCGCGCGATCTCCTTGACGGTCTTGTAGTGGTCGGAGGTGTAGATCTCGGAGATCTTGCCGATCACGAATCCGACGAGCAGGCCGATCGACACCGCTATGAACAGGCCGAGAGGATTCACGCTGTCGATCGAACCGAAGATCCAGTACGAGAGCCCGAGCACACCGAGCGCAGCCAGAACCATGGCGGTGTTCGTTCCCCGGTGCAGGGCAGAGGCGAGATCGGACTCGGACTTCGGTTTGACGAGGAACGATCCGATGATCGACGCCAGCATGCCGACCGTGCCGACGGCCAACGGGAAAATAACCGCTTCTGCCTGAAACACTGCATCGCCGAACGCCAGGGCGGCGAAGACGATCGGGGCTACCAACGAGCCCACATACGACTCGAACAGGTCGGCGCCCATGCCGGCCACATCGCCGACGTTGTCGCCAACGTTGTCGGCAATCGTCGCCGGGTTGCGCGGATCGTCTTCGGGGATTCCCGCTTCGACTTTGCCGACGAGGTCGGCGCCGATATCGGCAGCTTTCGTGTAGATCCCGCCGCCGACACGAGCGAACAGCGCGATGGAGGAACCGCCGAGGCCAATGGCGGCCACGATCTCGGCCCCACGGCCGATGTCGAATCCGCTCCACTCGATGAAGATCAGGTATCCCAGGGTCACGCCGAGGAGGCCGAAACCGGCAACGGTGAACCCCATCACCGCTCCGCCGCGAAACGCCAGTGGAAGTGCCTTCTTGATGCCGCCGGTTCGGGCGGCTTCGGCGGTTCTGGCGTTGGCAGCAGTGGCGATCCGCATTCCGATGAAGCCTGCCCCCGCGGAGAGGAGCGCACCGGCCAGATACGCGAACGCCCTCAGCCAGCCGTCGTCGAGAAGAAACCCGAGGAGCATGAACATCACCGCCACAAAGACGGCAACCCAGGTGTACTCGCGCCGAAGAAAGGCCATAGCCCCGGCCCTGATGTTCGAGGATATCTCGATCATCGTCTCGTTTCCCTGGCTGGCGGCAAGCACCACCCGGGCGTAGAACAGCGCTAACCCAAGAGCTGCCAGACCGGCTACCAGGGCGGCAATGAGGAAAAAGGTGTTCATGGACAGATCACTCCCGTGTAACCAAGCTGGCCGGGAGTATAAAGGCGACGTATGCCCGCCATGCCACCCGGCGTTGTGGTTTGGTTCGGCGCATGGCTACTGTTCCCGCCTTCATGAATCCTCACCGTGTCAGTGTGATGCTGGCCGTGGCCCTCTTGCTCTCAGCATGCGGCGGCTCCGAAACCAGCACCACCACCAGTTCAACCGCGATTGCCTCGACCTCCACGCCGACGATGGCAGCTACCACGACGCTCGTCGAACTCGAAGCCACAGTCGTTCTCGAGGGCGCACCTGCCGAACTGGCTGTTGCTATCGATGCCCTTTACTCCTGGATTCTGGATCCGAGTTCTCCCCCACCTGGATCTATTGCCGACAGCCTCGCCGCCGGACTCGAAGGAGTTCACACCGATCAACGTTCGATCGAGGTCGAGGGGACGGCCTACCTCGGGACGATCTTCGAGACCCCCATCGCCGTCGTGACCGCCGGAGACGATGTGGTACTCGCAGTCGACGACGGCGAATGGCGAATCGTGGGCGCCCGGCTGAGTAGGTTCGATGCCCCGCCGGTGTACGGGAAGACGCCGCGCCTGGCGTTCGTCATTGGTTCCGACGCGCGGCCGGGCGAGAACCCCCTGCGCTTCCGGGCCGACAGCCTTCACATCGTCTCGACGGTTCCGGGACTCGGGGACGGTGCCATCGTGGGGATCCCGCGCGACTCGTGGGTCGCGGCCTCCTACGGCGGCAACGCCAAGTTCACGAACGTGATGGCGTCCCGGGGACCGGAGGTCGTGGTCGAGACCGCCGAGATCCTCACCGGGCTCGACTTCGAGGGCTACATCCTCACCGGGTTCAAAGGGTTCGTGGGTCTGGTAGACGCCTTCGGCGGATTTGAGATCGACATTCCGTTCGCGATGTCCGAACCGAAGTCCAAGGCGTACTTCAATGCAGGCGAACAGCACATCGATGGGACCGGGGCGCTCGCCTTTGCCCGCAACCGGACGATCGCCGGCGGCGACCTGACCCGACAGCTCCACCACGGGTTGATCATGAAGGCCGCCCTGTTTGAGACGCAACGGCGGAGCATCGAGGAGCTTCCCCATCTGCTCGAACTTCTGACCGAATACACGTGGACGGATCTGTCGCCTGAGGACCTCTTGACGCTGGCGGCCTCTGCCTACGAGCTGAATCCACTCACCCTGACGAACATCGTCGTGCCCGGCACCGTTGGAACGGCGGGGGCGGCATCCGTCGTGCGCCTCGACGAAGAGGCGTTCACGATCTTCGAAGACCTCACGAACGGGCTCGTCGAGACTCCCTAGTTTTCTCAGCAATGCAGTGAACCGCCACACGTCGTTGTATTGCGCAGAAACTCGCCTCAGTTTTCTCAGCAATGCTGTGAACCGTGACACTCCGTTGCATTGCCGAGAAAGTCTCAGTCCCCGACCGTCTCCCAGGCGGGGTGGCGGCGTACGATCCTGCGCTTGACCGCGTCGACGCCCAGAAAAGGTAGCACCGTGAACGCGACGATCGCCGGCCAATCGATCCACTCGATAGGCACCGTGTCGAACAACCGATTGCCGAGCGGCGTATAGACGACCAGGACGTGAAGCATCAAAGACCCGATCACGCCCCACGTCAGCACTCGATTGCCGCCAAAGCCGATCTTCCACACCGTCGTGCCCTGCGCCCGAATGTTGTAGATGTGCGCAAGCTGGGCGGTGACCAGGGTGGTGAAGACCATGGTTCGGACATACTCCCACTCGGCCTCTCGCAGGTAGTGCGCCCAGATCAACGCACCGAGCGCGCCGGCCGCCAGGAAGGCACCCTGCCAGAGGATCCGCAGCTGGTGGGGCACACTGAGGATCTCGCGCCGCTCGTCCGGCGACTGGTGCATGAGCCCGGGCACCGGCGTGTCGATGCCCAGGGCCAGTGCCGGCAATCCATCCGTAACGAGATTGATCCACAACAACTGGGTGGCCAGCAACGGCTCGCCCAGCGCCCCGAAGAAGAGAAAACCGAGGAACATCACCAGCACTTCTGAGGCGTTGGCACTGAGCAAGAAGTAAACGACCTTCTTCAGGTTCGAGAAGATCACCCGCCCCTCGGAAACCGCACGAAGAATGGTGGCGAAGTTGTCGTCTGCCAGGACCATGTCTGCAGCTTCCTTCGCAACGTCGGTGCCCGACCCCATGGCTACCCCGATGTCCGCAGCCTGCAGGGCCGGTGCATCGTTCACACCATCACCGGTCATGGCAACGATCCCACCGGTGGATTTCCATGCTTTGACGATCTTCACCTTGTCGGCCGGGTCAACACGGGCGTAGACCGCCACATCCTCGACGATCGCATTCAGTTCTTCCTGCTCCATCGCTCGCAACTCGGTTCCCGGCATAGCCGAGCGTTCTCCGAGCAGCCCGAGGTCGGCGGCAATCGCCCTGGCGGTAACGAGGTGATCTCCCGTCACCATCACGACCCGGACTCCAGCGGCGTTGGCGTCCTCTATCGCACGCCGGGTCTCGGGTCGAAGCTCATCACTCATCCCGGCCAGCGCCACGAACACGAGATCTCGTTCGACGCCGGCAAGATCGGCAGGACGCGCATCGATGATGCTGTAGGCGAAACCGAGCGTGCGCAGCCCGCGGGCGGCGAAGCCGTCGGCCGTTTCCACTGCAGAAGCGCGCCTCTGTTCATCCATCGGGACCGGCCCCCCGACATGCTCGAAAAACGCGCAGCGCCCCAGCACGACCTCGGGCGCTCCCTTGACCGCTACGAGAAATCGCTCACCGGCCGGATGCAGGGTGGTCATCATCTTGCGGGATGAGTCGAAGGCAACTTCGTCCAGGCGAGGACTGGCCGCCCGCACGTCGTCTACCTTGAGAATCGTCGGATCGATGGATCGGAGAACCGCTATCTCAGTCGGGTCACCCTGATAACCGTCGGTGACCCGGCGAGCATCACTGCACAGCGCGGCAATCTGGGCGAAACGCCACACCCTCCCATCGGTACCCTCCACGTCCGCCGGCAGAGCGACGAGGTCAGCGAAATCGATGACCTGCACGCGCATCTCGTTGCGCGTCAGCGTGCCCGTCTTGTCGGTGCAGATGACCGAAGCGGCTCCGAGCGCTTCGACGGCAGGAAGCCGCCGAACGATGGCGTTGTTCTTCGCCATGGCTTGCACTCCCCTCGCCAGCGTCACGGTGACAACAGCCGGCAGTCCCTCGGGAATGGCGGCAACGGCAAGCGCCACGGCGATGAGGAACATCGTCTGAACGCTCTCCGCCGACCGGTCGCGGGCCAGGCCGAGGATGAAGACGATGACGGCGATCCCCAAAGTGAGCCAGGCGATCCGGCGTCCGACTTCGGCAAGCTCGAGCGAGAGCGGAGAAGGCTGCTCTTCAGGTTCGAGCATCTCGGCGATCTTCCCCATCTCCGTGGAGGGCCCGGTAGCTGTGATGACAGCCCGGCCGCGCCCGGCGGCTATCACGGTCCCGGCAAACACCATGGACCGCCGATCGCCGGTCGACGCATCGAGAGGAGACGGCTTGAGGTTCTTGGAAACGGGAAGGCTCTCGCCGGTGAGGGCGGCTTCCTCAGCCTGGAGATGCACAGCGGTCACCAACCGGGCATCTGCCGCCACCTTGTCGCCCGCCTCGAGAACGAGCAGATCGCCGGGCACAACCTCCGCGGCGGGAACGTCCACCTCCTCCCCGTCCCTTATGACGAGCGCGGTTGGCGCCGCCATTTCCTTGAGCCGGGCGAGCGCATCCTCGGCACGGACTTCCTGCGTGTACCCGATCACAGCATTCAGGACCACGATGGCAAGGATCACACCCGCGTCGATCCACTCCCCCAGCAGGAAACCACTGACGACGGCGGCGACGAGCAAGACGAAGATGAGCATGTCGGTGAACTGCGAGACCAGGATCCGCCAGCGGCCGGGTCCCCGGCTGCCCCCGAGTTCATTCGGACCGGTCTCCGCCAGTCGCCGGGAGGATTCCACGCCGGACAACCCGCGCTCGGAGTCGGTCTCCAACCCGGCAACGACGTCGTCGGCGTCTCGAGCATGCCAATCGGTCATCCTCTGACGCTACCGCATCCCGGATCCGGCTCAGCCGTCGAACACAGGGAGACCGAGTAACTGCGCGGGAACGAACTCTGCGGCGGCAGAGGCTGAGACGACCGACCTGCCGAATCCGAGAACGTCGACCTCGACCAGGACCTCGACTTCCACCACACGCCTATTCCACGACGGATCCGGTTCGCAACCGGCGCACCGGATGAGCCGTCCACCGTTGGCCCCGGCGAACCGGCCGGCTTCCTCGACGGCGGAACCAGTCGCCCCGAACGGCCTGAACGTCACGGGAGCGGCGGCGAGAGCGGCGGCATCGGCCGCCGTTTGCGCCATGTCGCCGGCCACCAGGATCTGCGCCAGCCCGCCGAGGGCGGCAGTTAGGACGGCCAGAATGCCGACGACGAACACGGCCACAACCGTCGCAGACCCGTCTTCCCGGATCATCGCTCGACCCGCATGACCGATCGTGCAGACAGGTTGACCGGCACACCTCCGAACAGTGCGCTCGCCAGGCGGTGGGTCATCGCCAACTCGACTACTGCCTCCCTGCCCACCACCGCCGGCCGCTCAACAGTCACGATGACCTGTTGGACCGCTCCTTCGCTCAGTGCTCCGTGAACCGCATCGACGGCGTTCGCCGGGTCGGGGTTGGTGGCGGCGACCCGTGCCCCTTGTCTGGCTGCGCCGAGTAGTTCCAACTGAACGCGCGCCACCACCGCGACCTCGACCAGGGCAACCAGTACCAGCAGAACGACCGGGATCACCAGCGCGAATTCGACCGTGGCCGAACCCCGCCCGGTGTCGATCGACGGCGACGGAGCACTCAACGCACGAAACCGATCACCTTGTCGATTACGGAGGCGAAGAACGACGGGATCAAGCTCGAGCCGCTGATCCAGGCGACCAGTGCCATCGCGAAGGCGGCCGCCGCCAGCAACACGAGCACGTATTCGACGGTGCTCTGTCCATCATCGCTCGAGATTCTCGTCCACACGGGTGGACTCCTTTCATCCAATCCGACACATGCCGGGCTACCGGTATCCGGCCGGCTCCGGGGGGAACTCACGGCATCAACGGTCCGAGCATTCGCTGCAGAGACCCGACCGCGGCCGGGCCGGCGGTGAGCAGGACGAAGCCGGGCAGGACAAGCAGCGCCAGTGGAATCGTCAATCGAACCGGCAGCTTTCGAGCCGCCTCGATGCGAGCGGAGCGGCGAATTTCGCGCTCTTCCGCGGCAAAGCCGGCGACGGTGGCCGCAAGCGGAGCGCCGCTCACCTGCGCCCTGGCCAACCTGGCGAACAACGGCGACATCTTCCCGCCTGATCGGGCGAGCGCGACACCCAGACCCAGATTTCGCGCATCCCTGAGCACATCGTCAAGTTCGCCCCTTCGAGAGGGGCCGAGGGTGGCGGCGAGCTCCAGTGAGGACTGAAGGCTCAAACCGGCGGCCGTGCCGACCACCAGAGCCGCGGCCACCGCCTGCAGATCTTCCGGGAGGGAGGCGTTCCGTTGCCGCCGCCGTGGAACCATCGTCCACGATCGGACGGCTCCACCCGGCGCCGGGTGAGACGGAAGAGAGGTCGTGTCACCTCGTCTGGCAACGACGAACAGCGCGACTGCGATGGCGGCCGTCCACATCACGCCAGCTCCGCACGCCGGACCATCTGCCAGATAGTGACGAGCCCGACTGTGATGAGACCGAAACCCGTCGTCATGAGGCCGACTGAGAGCGAGCCACCGGACAACAAGACATCCATCCGACCGGCTCCAACGAGCAGCACGACGAGAAGCACCGGTAGAACAGCAATGATGAGGGCTGAGGTACGCGCCTGGGCGGACGCCGCCCGCCGCTCATTCTTCAGTGCTTGTTCATCCTCGGCGAGCAGCGCGATGGCCTCGAACGCGTCGGCTACCCTTCCACCGCTCTCGCCGGCAATCCGGATGGCGGCGCCCGCCGCCTGGCCGGTGAGCGGCAAACACGCCTCCACCCCAGATGCCATTTCTTCGTAGGGCCGCCCACTCCGACAGACCCGCGCCAGACGGCCCTCGCCGATGTCCTCTGCCGCCTCCGCAAACGCTTGCCGTAGGGACGATCCGCCGCGTAGTTCGTCGGCCACCCCACGGCTGAAGCGCACGTCGACCGACCAGGGAGACGGGTGCCCACGCTTCGACAGATGGAAGGCCCAGATAGACGCCAATCCGATCCAGGGATTGATCAACCCGATGACCATGACGAGGACGAACACCAGAGGGGCGCCGGACAATATGACCAGGCCGGCGGCGAGTGCCTCCATCATTGCCGGTACCTCTCTTCGAGATCTCCTCCACGCTGCGCGGCGATGGAGACGACCCGCCGCCGGGATCGAAACCTGCCCATCTGCACGATGACGTCGATTGCGGCTTGAAGTTGCGCCCGGATCGTGGTGGCTTCCATTCCCCCGCCGTCGAGTAGTGCAAGGGTCTCGAGTCTCAACAGCGCCTCTTCAGGGCTGTTTGCATGCACCGTCGCCATCGATCCGCGATGTCCCGTGTTCAGCGCCCCGACCAGGTCGAGTGCTTCGGGTCCGCGGACTTCGCCGACGATGATGCGGTCCGGGCGGAGCCTCAGGGCCACCCGGACGAGATGGCGAAGGGTGACCTCGCCGCGCCCTTCTGCGTTTGCCGGTCGGGCTTCGAGGCGCACCACGTGCCCGGTCAGCGCTAGCTCTGCGGCGTCCTCAACGGTGACCACCCGCTCGTGCGCCGGGATCACTCTCGATAGCACGTTCAGCAAGGTTGTCTTGCCCGTCCCGGTGCCACCGGAAACCAGAATGCTCTGGCCCTGAACCACAGCCTCTTCAAGCATTCGGGCACCCGCCTCGCTCACCGCCCCCGAGACAACGAGGTCCTCTAGATCGCCGATTGCCCGCGTGAACCGCCGGATCGCGACGACGGGACCGTCGACGGCCACCGGAGGCAGTGTCGCATGGAGCCTGCTGCCGTCCGGGAGTCTGGCATCGACGGTGGGAGAAGCATGATCGATTCGTAAACCGAGCGGCCCGATGATTCGCTCAACGGCGGCGCGGATGTCCGCTCCGCTCTCGAACCTAACAGTGGTCTTGGTGAGCCGGCCGTCACGCTCGATCCACACGTCATCGGGCCTGTTGACCAGGACATCGGTTACCCCCTCATCGCGGAGGAGGGGTTCAATGGGCCCCATGCCTACCAGAGCGTCGATGACGGCCTGCGAGGTTCCCGGCGGCGCCAGCGGCGCCTCCTCTGCCAGCAATCGTGGCATGACCTGCGCGAGCCCCTCACGCTCGAGCGGCACATCGGAATCGATGATTCTGGCAACAAGCCGCCCGATCAGCGCCATGGGTGCTCCCATACCCGCCGCCAGGCTCGAATCCACTTGCTGCCGACGGGCAGCGAACCGGTCAGAAGTCTCTGGATGGTGCCCGAACCCGGACGCGGGAGCACTATCCCTTCCCCGCCCGGCTCGGCGGGAAACCCGGTTCTCTGAAAGACGCAGAATCGATCTGGACTGGAAGCGAGCAGACCCGGCATCAACGGATAGACCGGAACAACCGGTGCGAAATGCCCGCGTTCGTCTGGACTCCTCAGCACGACGGCAGGCCACCCCCCGATCAGGGCCCGGACCACCGGCTCTGCCGCTTCGGGTTCGATGCCACCGTTGGCCAGCAGCGCCGGGCCTGCCACCGATGGCCGCAAATCGTCGAGACGCGGACCCGACCGCACCAAGGCCGCGAGGGAGCCGGCGCCGCGATTCGAAGGTCCGTTCGGATCGAGGTCGATCACCAGTGCCGTTCCGGCTGCGGCAGCCAATCCAATCGGTCCGAGCACCGACAGCAGTCCGTCTCCATGGGTCCACACCGTCAACGCGGTCACATCACCTCCACTCGAATAGAGGCAACATATGGGGCGGCGACCGGCGCGACAACCCCTTGTCACGTCTGCAATTACGTGGCTCAATGGGGGGTCGGCTCCGCCCGACCTCCACACGACGTACAATCTCATGCGGTGACCGAACGCGACACACATTCAACCTGGGCTTCGGGGGAAGGGCGCCCAGCTGCCTTCTTCGACCTCGACAAGACGATCATTGCCAAGTCGTCGACCCTCGCCTTCGGCAGGCCCCTCTACAAGGCGGGCTTTCTGAACCGTCGCGCCCTGCTCAAGGCCGGAATCGCCCAGATCGTCTATGTCATGGTTGGTGCCGATCACGATCAGATGGAGAAGGTGCGAGGGCAACTCCTGGCACTGACCAAAGGTTGGGATCGCCATCAGGTGGGCGAACTTGTCCGGGAGACCGTTGATGAGATCGTCGCCCCGCTCGTCTACGCAGAAGCGCTGGCCATCATCGACGAGCACCATCGCGCCGGCCGCAAGGTCGTCATCATCTCGTCCAGCCCCGAAGAAGTGGTGCGACCCCTGGCCGTGTATCTCGGTGTCGACGATGTGATCGCCACCCGCTCGAAATCGGGTCCGGACGGTCGCTACACGGGCGAACTCGAGTTCTACGCCTACGGGCCCGGCAAAGCGGAGGCGATCAGGGAGATGGCCGAACGCGAGAGCCTCAACCTCGAAGATTCCTACGCCTATTCCGACTCGATCACGGACCTCCCGATGCTCGAAGCCGTCGGCCATCCGGTAGTGGTCAACCCCGACAAGGAACTCGAGGAGATCGCCACCGCCCGCGACTGGCAGGTGATGGATTTCGAACGCCCGGTCACCCTGCGCACTCGTTTGGCGACGCTTCCCAAACCCGTCCCGATCATTTCTGGAGCCGCCCTCGCCGGGGCCCTGGGCTCGGCGGCCATCTGGTGGGCGATCCGCACTCGCGGCCGCTCGTCCTAAGGGAAGAGACTCGCCTACGAGCCGCCGGCAGATCTCCACCCCTGCCGAAAAAAGGGCAACTGCGCAGAAACTCTTCCAGTCCCATTTTCGTCTTAGCCTGGATCCACCGATTCGGTTGGCTGGTGGTGGTTTTGGGGGTTGAATCGGGGTCGGGTGGGCCGGATTGTGGAT
>JARGFH010000017.1 GCA_029210695.1 Acidimicrobiia bacterium | reverse complement strand
GCCGGCAGTGCTCACCGGCCAGCAGGCTCAGCCACAAGACTCCCACAACCGCAGAAGCCCCGTAGACCCCCATTAGGCGTCGAGATCGAGCAGACGTCGTACCTGCGTGCGAAGGTGGGCGGGAGCGAACGGTTTGCCGATGAAAGCAGAGGCGTTGGTGACGTCGGCCCTCCCGCTGATGGCGTCGTGATCGTGCGCCGACATGATCAGTACCGGAATCTCCGTCGTCCGCTCGTCGTCGCGCAGTCGTGCGAGGATTTCCCAACCGTCGAGATCGGGCAGAGCGATGTCCAGGATGATGAGGTCCGGGATCTGCTCGAAGCTGGCGGCCAGGCCCGACTCTCCGTCGACCTCGGTGAGCACTTCGTACCCCTCCCGGCCCAGCGCGATCTCGAGGAGTCGCAGCGTGGCGGGGGCGTCGTCGATGACAAGAATGCGTTGGGTCACTGTCTCCTACTCGGGTCGCGACGTCGGAGGGATTCTGGCACGACGGTAGACAACCTGCAGCATTCGCCGCCAATGTGAGCGGCCGAGCCCCGGCTGGCCCGGCCGCTCTCGACGGACTGCGGATTCTCGGTGGTTGCTATCCGTGGTGTGCGTGGGCCTCCTGTGGCAGTTCACGCACCCGGATCGACTGGAATCGCAGCACATGGATGATGGTCGACAATCCGAAGGCAATGGCGAGCAGATAGAGAGCAACGCCGAACCTGCGAATGCCTTCTAGCCAGATCGCCCATTGCTCGGAGGTGGCAAGCGCCGATGCGCTCCCACCAGCGATCCGGGCGCCGATGACGAAGTGGGCGATGATGGCCGCCAGGAGAATCATCATGCTCATTGCCATCAGTCCGATGAATGCTCGGGCCGTTGACGGCATCTTCAACGTTTCGACCTGAGCGCCGGTCGACTCCTGCAGCCGTCCGCCGCCCACCCTGAGCTCGCCGAGGATTCGGGCGATCGCAAACGAAATCGCGGCGAACACCGCGGCGAAGCCGGTGAACATCACGGCCGGTCCGAAGTGGCCGAGGGAGGCGATCGTCGAAGCGTCGCTTCCTGTTGCGATGGCGTTGGAGCGAATGACGGCCAGGATGACGCCGGCCGGGAAGGCCATCAAGGCCATCACCAGCATCGGTCGCCACAAGCGATTGCCGGCTACCTGGGGCAGGTTGCGCCCCAGCGCCCGGTCGGTGATATCGATTCTGAATTCGGTTGTCGTGAGTGTGGTGGTCATGGGGTTCTCCTACCTGCCCGCCGCGACGATCTCGCGCAGGCGATTGAGTTGGAAGCCGAGTGCATTGCCGATGGTCGCCAGTGCTAGAACGATGCCGGATAGCAACAGACCCAGACTCAGCTCACGGATCGGGCCGAGCCAGGCGAAGCCGGCCGCGACGTCTGTTCCATTGGCTGCCAGCGCCAGGTAGGCAACGAATTGGAAGATGCCCAGCATCAGCCCGGTCGCCATCAGAGCTATGAAGAGCTTGGCTGTCATGGGCATCTTGAGGGTGAGGACGGGCAGGCCGAGCCCCTCCTGGATGCGACCGCCACCGTCCCGGAGGGTACCGAGGATCGATGCCAGCAGGAACGACACGCCGGACAATAGGAATGCCTCGCCGAGGAACTGGAGGCCTTGCGTCCAGGCAGCGGCGGTTGTATCCCCGGTATTCGCCCATCCCAGCGAGATGAAGAACCCGGCTATCACCGCCATAGCCCCCATGGCCAGCATCGGGGCCCACAGCGTGCGAGCCATCCTGTGGATGGGGAGCGGGTTGGAGCTACCGGCGGCGACGGTTGCCACTCCGTAGTCAGTGTCGACTTCGCCCGCCCGGATCTCGGTCGATGGGTTGGCCCCGACCAGGTCGGGGAGGGCGGCCTCCACAGACTCGACCCGGAGCCACAGGCGGACGACGATGCCGACCAGGATGATGGCGACGCCGAACTTGACCGTTCCGAAGGCGAGCGTGGTCAGCCCAAAGGACCAGGCGAGGATGCCCGAAGCCTCTTCGCCCTGTGCGAGCAGGTCGCCTGCCACGAAGTTGGCGATGAGTGTGATCGTGGCAAGAGCCACTCCGAGCACCGCGATGCCGAGCCCGAGCTTGCGGTGCCTGGTTGGTTGCCGGTAATCCGTTCCGGCGGCCGGTCGGATCAACTTGTCGAAGGTGATGGCCACGGTGGACCTCCTTGGTAGATGCACCTTTCATGGGTGAGAACCCCGTCAGCCGGCGCAACTGCCTGTATTGTCGGGTGGGTGACAGAGATGGCATTGAGGCGGTGGACATCTGCAGTCGATGGAGCCAACCCGTCTGGCGCTAATGTCGGTTGTTGATGCGTGCTTCCGTCTTCATCGCGACCACCACCGACGGGTTCATCGCTCGAAAGGACGGTGGACTCGACTGGCTGACCGGGGCCGACCCGGGCGATGAGGACTACGGGTTCGAGGCCTTCATGGCCTCCGTCGATGCGCTGGTCATGGGCCGCAATACGTTCGACTTCGTGATGACGACCGGCGAGTGGGCGTACGGTGAAACACCGGTCTTGGTCCTTACCAATCGCCGGCTCGAACTTCTTCCGGGATTCCCGGGACGGGTTGAGCCGTTGGGACTCTCGCCGGAGGCCGTAGCCGGGGAACTCGATCGGCGCGGCATCGAGCATGTCTACGTTGATGGAGGCGAAACCATCCGGAGCTTTTTGCGTGCCGGTCTCGTGCGCCGGATGATCGTCACGCGTTTGCCCGTCCTCATCGGGACAGGCATCCCACTGTTTGGCGACCTCGACGCCGACGTCGATCTGCGGCTGGTCAGGTCAACCGCGTATGAGAATTCCTGGGTGCAACTCGAATACGAGGTCATTTAGTAGCTGCGGAGCGGCGGGTCCCCGGAACCGATTCCCCGCAGCCGACCGGATCGCACTCGACTCGCAACGGAGCCTCGATCCGAATCGACGACTTCGGCTACCTCGATGCCGGGTAGGGTCGTGGTGTCACGAAGAACCAGCAGAGGAGGCGCAGCCATGTCCGACGAAATGGAAGTGGGGATGGCCTCCGAGCTCCCTCCCGGCACCGTGGTGGGCGCCGGTCCCTACGCAGTCGGCAACGCCGATGCTTTGTTTGCAGTCGGTCGCCGATGCCGCCACCTCTACGCCGACCTCGCCCACGGGAGCATCGACGACGCCGGGTGTCTGGTTTGCCCCTGGCACGGTGCCAAGTACAACGTGGAATCCGGCAGGATGGTGCGCGGCCCGCAGGGCATCTTCGCCAGGATCCCCGGCTTGGGCACCGCCTTCAAAGCCCTGACCCTGGTGCTGCCGCTTCGGCGCGGCCGCGTCGTCGAAAGGGACGGAACCATCTACGTCGAGTAGGTCGCATGGGCCTCGAGCGCACAGAGGTCGGCGTGAACTGCGAGGTCCGTCCTCGATCGGAGATACTCCGGCTCGCTGCTCTTTCGCTTAGATCCTACCCGACTCGCAGAAACGGCCCTTGCCTTCGGTGCCCCCTCTGCCTCGAAGGCTCGGCATCTCCCCCGCTGCGCGGGGGAGAAACGCGAGTTTGTGCGGTGTGTTGTGGGCGGGTTCTCCCCTCACGGTTTCGTGGGGGGAGTGGCGGCCGGCTGTTGCTGGCCGGCGAGGCGGGAGGGTCGGCGTTCGTCTTGGGTCGGTTTGTCCCTGGTTGGGTGCCCCCTCTGCCTCGAAGACTCGGCATCTCCCCCTCTGCCTCGAAGACTCGGCATCTCCCCCGCTGCGCGAGGGAGAAACGCCAACTAGTACCTAGTGGTCTGTCTGCTATTTGATGACCGGGGTAGGCAGTGCCACGAACCCTGCCACAGCGGGGATCGTCCGGCAGGAGACCAAGTCACCAAATCCGCGACGGACCACTAGTGGCAGTCCGCCACGGGATCGTTCTCACCTGTGTAGACCGTCTATACCGTCACGGCATCGTTCTCATCTGGGCGTGGTGGTAGATGCTGTGGGGGTGGGGTGGGTAGTAGGGGTTGGTGACGGGGTGTGGGATCGGGTAGGTGTGGGTGGCGAGTGTTTCGGTTTGGTGGCGGAGGGTGAGGGTGGCGTCTCTCGTGGTGATCGATGCGACGACGAGGCGGTGGTCGGGCAGATCGATCGGCCAGCGGTGTTGCGCGATGGTGATGGCTTGTTGGTGGACGCGACGCAGGAAGGTGACCCGCCCGTCGGTGAGGGGGATCCGAAGACGGCCTTTGGAGTCTTGGTGGTTGGCGAGGAACAGCGATGGCGGCCATCTGAGTGTGTCACGGAAGTTGTCGACCAGCACATCCGGGTAGCGGGTGCCAGCAACAGCTGGCGGGTGGAGGGGCCGGAGATGGTTGGCCCAATGGTTGAACAGGTCGGTGTCGCCGGCCAACAACTCAAGAGTGGAGTAGCGGCGTTTGGCGATGGTGCGATCTTGGAAGAGGTTGTTGAAGTTCTCCGCCCCGTTGGTCCATCCCAGCTCTCGGGGCGGCGAGATGACCGGTTCGGTCCCGAAGAACAGGCAGAGACGCACAAACAGGGTCCAGAACTCGGCCACGCTGGTCATGCTGCGATGCCGGTATTGACGGGCGATCCCGCCCCCTGATCCCATGTCGACGAGTTGGATCGAGTTGTATCTGATCCCGCCCTCGAGATAGCGATCCTGGATCCAGTCGCTCTGATGCCACACACCTGGGAGGTGACCGACCTGGGGTAACGGCAGGATCGGAACCGTCGACCGTGACGTCTTCTTGGTTTTCGGGTGGGTCATCCCGGCTCGGGTGAGGATCCGTTCGATCGACCGCACCGACGGCAACCCGGTGAGCCCGTCGCGTTCCATCGCCGCCAGGATCGACAACCCACCCACCGATGACACCGGATCGGTTTCGAGTCGACGCCGATACTCCAACACCACATCGACAAGCTCGCCAGAGGACGACTGGAACGAGGTCGAAGACGCTCGAGACCGCTCCGATAGTCCCTCACCGGCGTTGAACCGAGCGGCCCATTTCGACAGCCAGCGACGCGACCGGCCAATTACCGCGGCTGCAGCCGTGACCGACCAGCCTTCCTCGGTGACCAGCCGCAACGCTTCTGCCCGTCGCGCCTCTTCGGACTCGAACTCGCCCATCTGACCCTCCCATATCGATTGGGAGAATCATCCAAAGTGGGAACGATGCCCTGGCGGAAATGTGGGAACGATGCCCTGGCGGTTCGCCAGTAGTACCTAGAACCCAGTACCTCTTCCTACCCCAGCTCTTGGCGGAGTTGGCGCTTCAAGACCTTTCCGGCTGCATTGCGGGGCAACTCGTCCACCGCCACTGCCCGCTTCGGGATCTTGTAGCGGGCCAGTTTGTCGTCGCAGAAGTGGATGATGTCTGCGGGATCGAATGCATCCGGGTTGCGGGGCACGACCACCGCCAAACCGGACTCGCCCCAGCGCTCGTCCTGCACACCTATCACTGCAACGTCCAGGACGTTGTCGTGCCGGAACAGGGTTTGCTCGACTTCGGCTGGGTACACATTCTCGCCGCCCGAGATGTACATGTCCTTCCACCGATCGACGATGTAGACGTAGCCGTCCTCGTCGATCCTGGCCGCGTCGCCGGTGTGCAGCCAGCCGTCTGTGAACGACTCACGGTTTGCCTCAGGCCTTTCCCAGTAGCCGGGCGTCACGTTCGGCCCCTTTGCCCAGAGTTCGCCGATGTCTCCGGTCGGAACGTCCGTGCCCTCCTCGTCGACCACGCGGATCGCGGTGTGCAAGACCGGCTTGCCAACCGATCCGGCCTTGGATAGTGCATGTTCTTCGTCGGTCAAGAACAGCGTCGGGCTGGTTTCCGTCAGCCCCATGCCCTGCCGGATGTGGATGCCGCGCGCCGCATAGCGCTCCAACAAGGTCACCGGCATCGCCGAGCCACCGCACGCCCAGGACTCCACCTTGGACAGATCGGCCGTTTCCCAACCTTCGTACTCCGCCAGGAACTGATACACGGCCGGAACGCCGAAGAAGTGGGTGATCTCGCCGGACGTCAGCCAGTGCAGCAACCGCTCGGGGTCGAACTCGCGGAGGTTGACCGACGAACCGCCCAGTCGTAAGCACGGTGTCGTGTAGAGGTTCAAGCCTCCTGTATGGAAGGTTGGCAACACGTTGAGATTCGTGGACTTGTAGGTGAGGCCGACGGCGTCGCCGATGTTGATGGCGTTGTAGAAGAACATCCGGTGGGTGATCAAGGCGCCCTTGGGGTGGCCGGTCGTCCCGGATGTGTACATGATCGCCAGCGGATCGTCGTGGGTCGCCGTCACCGGGGGAGCGGTGGCGGGGTCGGCGCCGGCGAGCGCCGCCTCGTAGTCGTCGCCCAGTCGCAGGTGTGTTGGCACCACGAGTTGATCGACTGCCTCCTGGAATTGGTCCTCGTAGATGAGAAGCTGAGGGCGGCAGTCACCGATGATGAACTGCAACTCGGGCACTGCCAGCCGCCAGTTGAGCGGGACGATGATCGCCTTCAAATGGGCACAGGCGAACAGCACTTCGAAGATGTCGATCGTGTTGCCGGAGAGGAACGCCACCCGGTCGCCCTCGCCGACGCCCTTCCCGGCCAACCATGCCGCCATGCTCCTCACTCGATCGTCGAGTTGTGCGAAGGTGTGGCGCTTGCCGGTGTAGTCGTCGATCAGCGCTACCGCCTGTGGGCGGATGCCGGCATGGAAGCCGATCCAATCGTATGCCGGTACTGCCATCGCTACCACCTCACCACGTTCGCCGCCCACGTATATCCGGTTCCCGCCGAGATCAAGAGAACATAGTCACCGGGCTGCAGATGCTCCCGCCGCTCGTTCAATCCGACGATCGGATCGATGCCGGACATGTGTCCGGTTGTTCTGAGATACACCGTCTTGTCCTCCGGTATGTCGAGTTCCTCCAGCACCCAGTCGAGAAACGAGCGCTTGAAGTGCAAGGGCACCATCAGCGCAAGATCTCCGGAAGTGATGCCCGCTCGCTCGAGTGCCTGCCCGGCGACCTTGATGAAGTTCGGTCCGGAGACCGGGTCGAGGCGCTCCTTCATCGAGACCGGGTCCCCGACGTCGAGGTAGTGCATGCCGGCGTCGATCGTCGCGTGGGTGGCCGGGTGTTTGCTGCCTCCGGCATAGACCGCGACGTCGTCGGCGAACTGCCCGTCGGTGATGATCGCCGAGGAGATGATCGGATGGCCCGGTCGTGATTTCGACAGCACCGCCGCGGCACCGCCGTCGCCAAAGTTGAACATGAACCTCGAGCGCTGGTTTGTGTAATCCAGGAGGTGAGACTCGCGACTGGCTCCCACCAGCAGCATCGTGTCAACATCTTCGGCGCCCCGTAGGAAATCGGCGGCCACCTTCAACGCAACGGGAGCACCACACGACACGTTCGCCATTTCGAACGCCCAAGCGTTCGTTGCTCCGACCAGGTGCATGATCTTCGGGCTGACCGACCAGACTTCGTAGTCACGCCACATCGACCCGAAGTAGGCGACGACGTCGACCTCTTCCGGAGCAATGCCGGCTCTCGCCAGTGCCAGCAATCCCGCCCGGGCGCTCATATCGGAGTTGTGATCTTCCGGGCCGGCGATATGTTTGCCGTCGAGTCCGAAACGCTCGACGATGATCTGCTCGTCGATTCCCGAGCGTTCTCCGATTTCGGCAGCCGTCATCCACCGTTCCGGCAACCAGGCGGCTACATCGACGATGTTGACCGGCGTCACGCCTGCTCCAAGAATTCCCGGATGGCAGCAACCAGCAAGGGGGCGCTCGAACCGAATAGGTAGGTGATGTGATTTCCGGGGATCGACTCGAGGCGGCTGTTGCGGATGCGCTCGATGGTGGCCTTCCCCTGGTCTTCGGGAACGATCGGCAGAGCGCCGGGCGGACCGAACGGGTCGGTGGCCCGCAGAAACAGTGTTGGCTGGTGAATGGTCGAAACCAGTTGGGGCCAGTCGACCACCAGTGTGCCTTCGACCGCCTGCCGGATGTGCCCGGGATGCGATCTCGCCTGCACGGTTCCGTCTGCGTTGTCCTGAACGTCTGCCCGGTAGAAGGCCTCGATCGTCGGATCCCACCATCCGTCGTAGTAGGGCATGGACTTGATGAGGTCGAGGTAGTGCTCCCAGGACGGGAGGACCATTTCGAGCCGATCCAACGACGGTTTGATCTGGTCGAGGATGCCCTCGTGGACTTCTGCCGGGGCGTCTAGCAGGATGCATCGGTCGACCCGATCCGGGTGGTTGGCGGCCAGGTAGTAGGTGAGCAGACCGCCAAACGAATGCCCTCCCAGCGTCACGCGGTCGAGGCCCATGGCATCGAACATGCCAAGAAGGTCGGTCGCGTGGTCGGCCATTGTGTATCCGGTCTCCGGCTTGTCGCTCTCCCCGCGGCCACGCAGGTCGATGGAGATAACGCGCAGACCGTCTGCGAGTCCCGACTGGATCAGTCCGTCGAACGAATGGGCGTTGGCCGTCAGGCCGTGGGTGAGTATCAGCGTTTGATCTCCTGCACCGTATTCGAGGTAGTGAAGTCGAATGCCGTTCGTCTCGACGTAGCGGTCGGTCATGGCGACTCCTCGACGTAGTCCTGTTTGATGATGCGCCGCAGCGTCTTCCCGGCCACGCTGCGGGGGAAGGCATCGAGCACCAGGACCTCGCTCACCTTCTGGAAGCGTGCCGAAACGCGTTCGTTCACCCAGTCGCGCACGTCATCGGCTGAGGCAGCCGAGCCCGCCATCAACACGACGGCGGCGATGGGTGTCTCGCCCCAGCGCGCGTGGGGAACGCCGAATACGGCTACATCGGTAACGTCGGGATGCTGTACGATGATCTCCTCGATATCGCGCGGATACACGTTCACTCCGCCGGAGATGATGAGGTCCTTCTTGCGATCGACGAGGAACAAGAAACCATCCTCGTCCACGTAGCCGAGATCACCCGAGTAGAGCCAGCCATCCTTGATCGCCTCTGCGGTGAGATCGGGCCGCTTGTAGTAGCCGGGCATGGTGATCGGGCCGCGCCCGATGATCTCGCCGACTTCGCCGGCGGGGAGGTCGTTGCCCTGATCGTCGATGATCCGCATCTCGTAGAGCGGGGGCGGGATCCCGACCGAGCCGGGTTTCGACTCGTAGTCGTCGCGATCGAGGATCGTCACGAACCCCTCGGTCAGTCCGTAGAGCTCGGAGAACCGGTTCGGTAGGCGACGGGCCAGTTCTTGTTTGTGCTCGAGCAGTAGTGGTGCACCGACCGATCCGATCATCTCGAGGTTCGGGAGGTGGTCCTCATTGAAGTCGTCGTGCGCAAGGAGGTCGATTATCTGGGAAGGCACCAGCATGACGTGGGTCACACCCTCGGAGGCCATCGAGTCGATCATCCGGCGGGCGTCGAATGACGGATGCAGCACGTAGGTACAACCGAGGTAGAAGGCCGGCATCAGAGTTAGGAAGGCGCCATTGAATACGAGCGACCCGGAGTGCAGCACGACGCTCTCCGGTTTGATCCGGTATGACGAGGCGAAGCCCGTGCAGTAGGCCTCGCGAATCTGGTGCGTGTGGACGATCCCCTTGGGAAGGCCGGTGGTGCCGGAGCTATAGATGATGTTGTATGTGTCGTCCCGGTCGATCGTGACCCCCGGAGGTTCGGCGTCGGAGGCGAGATCGGTCAGCGTTTGATACGACCGGAATCCCGGCAGTTCCGCGTCGATCAAGAGGAAACGGTCGTCCGGCACGGCCGTAAGGACTTCGCGCACTTCGTCGAGGTGCGGAGCCAAGTCGGCCTGGCTGATAACGGCCACGGAGTCGGAGTCGTTTATGAGGTTCGACAGGCCCTCGCCGCGCAGCAGCGGGCTGAGCGGTACCACCACCATGCCGGTCTTGGCGACGGCTTGATATACCTCGAGGACCTCGAGGGAATTTCCGAGAATCGTGGCAACCTTGTCGCCCTTCCTCAAGCCCAGACCAGCCAGGGCGTTGGCGAGGCGGTTGACGCGGGCGTTGAACTCCGAGAAGGTCAGTCGGTGATCATCAAACACGACCGCCAATTTGTCCGGGTAGTAGGCGGTGTGCCGGGTCAGAAGTGTGTTGATAGGCATCTAACCTCCTAGGACCGGAAGAGCGCGGCCAGGCGTTTCCGGCCGCTCGTAATCTGCAAGCGCTTCACCCTCCACGTCCCGACGATCCCGTACGGCAGGTAGAGGACCAACAGGACATAGGCGATTCCGATCAACAAGTCGGAGGCACCGCCGAACCAACGGTCGAGGAAGTACTGGAGCAATCTGAATACGGCGGCGCCGACGACGGCTCCACTGATGGTGCCGACCCCGCCGATGAGGATGACCAGCAAAGCAGTGACTGTGTAGCCGAGGCCGGCCACGTTGGGCGTCACGATCGGCTGGTGGATCGTGTGGATCGTGCCGGCCAGCGCCGCCGTCATCGAGGCAACCACCAGTACGACCAGTTTGAACCAGAGGGTGTTGTATCCGAGCATCAGGGCACGGTCCTCGTTGTCGCGGATCGCATTGGCGACCTTGCCGAGCGGCGAGTCGGCGATCCGCGTGTACAACAGGTAGACCAGCACCACAAGGGCCAGCGTGATCAGGTAGAAGATGAATCGCTCATTGGTGCTATCGAGGAACCGAGCAGGAGCAGGCACCCCCTGAAGGCCGATCTCGGCGCCGGCGTAGTCGGAGAGGTCGCTGGACTGGATCACGATCCAGAACATAGAGGCTATGCCCAGCGTGACCAGGGCGAACGTGATCCCCTTCACGCGAGGAAGCACCACTCCGAACAGCAATGCCTGCAGCACGGCGGCCGTCAGCACCACGAGGAGAGCTGCGGGCCACCCCATTTCGAACGTCTTCAGCATGATGCCGAATGTGTAGGCGCCCACTGCGAAGAACATGGCGTGCCCGAACGACAGCAAACCGGTGACTCCGAGAATGAGGTCGTAGCTCAACGCATAGAGGGAAAGGATGAAGATCTCGATGGCGAGGCCCTGCAAGAAGAGGGCGTTGCCTTGGTCATTGGCCAGCACCGAGCCGATGCCCCGGCCATCCACGACGAGTGAGATCACGAAGGGGAAGAGCACCATCAGCCCCGTGACGATCAGGAGTCCCCGCCGGTACGCCAGCCAGTCGCGCACGGTCGTTGGCAGCCCTGCTCCCGCCTCGAGCGTTGCCTCCGGCTTTGACGCGGTCATCTTTCGCTCCTCCCGAACAAGCCGGCCGGGAGTGCCAGCAACACGATGACCATCAGCAGGATCGCCGCAGCCGGAATGAGTGTCGGGGAAGGCTTGAACGGCTCATCCAGGAACGGCAGGTTGATGCCCGACTGTCCGTAGCGAATGATGATCTGCTGGAGCAACCCGACCAGCACGGCGCCGGCCGCCGCCCCCGGGAAGCTGGTCAGACCACCAATGGCCAGTGCCACGATGGCGGAGAGGAGGAACACTGCCCCCATGCCGGTGCTGAGCCCTATCGAGGGTGCGGCCAGGACACCTCCGAATGCGGCCAGGCCGGAACCGAGGGCGAACACGAGTGTGAACACCCTGCGCACGTTGATGCCGAGCGCTTCGACCATTTCCGGATCCTGAACCCCGGCGCGAATGATCATGCCGATACGAGTTCTTCTAAGCAGCAGGGTCACGCCCACCAGTACGACGATGCCGGCGAGGACAACGAACCCCTCGTTATAGACCCGGAGCCTGCTTCCGAACGCCTCGAGAGTCGAGCATCCGCTGAAGAACCCGCCCACGCCTTCTCCGGGACAACCAGGTCCCGTGCCGTTGAAGGCGGCCGGCCGGCTCATTGTGAACTCGGGCCGACCCCACACCTCGCGCACCAACTCGATGAGGATGAATCCCACTCCAAGAGTCACCATCAGCTGGTAGATCGGACGGTCGTATAGCGGGCGGATGAGCGCCACCTCGATGAGGGCCCCTGCCATTGCGCCCAGGGAGACGGAGACGATCATCGCCAGGAAGAATCGCCAGGTCGTGCTCAGTCCGAACACCCAGTCGTTGAGCGGTCCCTTGACCGCCAGGAGGACGATTGAGGACACCAGGAGTGTGCCGAACCCGGCCAAATGCTTGCGGTCGACGGTCATGTGTACGCTGACCTGGTTCCGGAGCACGTTGAATCCGAGCGCCAGCAGTGCCCCTCCGACCAGTGTTGCCGGTATGACGACGGCGGCGGGCCATCCGAAAGAGCCGGCGGGGAGGGGAGCGAGCGTTCCGAGGTCGATCTGGACCGAGTAGTTGCTCGGACTCATCGCGAAGTTCCCTGGATCCCAGATGACGAGCGGAAAGCGAGTCACAGAGAGCCAGGCAATGACCCCTCCTGAGGCCAGCAGTCCCAAACCACCCCAGCGCCGGCGGAGCGGTGTCGTTCCGATGGTGACGGCCAGGCGGCGCCAGAGCGGCAGAAGGGTGAAGGGGGCGGCCAGGACCAGGAGGGGTACCAGAACGTCGACGACCGTGTCGAACCGCGTGTAAACCGTCCATCCCACGTACGCACCGAGCATGAACAGCTCACCGTGGGCAAGGTTGAGTACGTCCATCAACCCGAAGATGAGCGAGAGCCCGGAGGCAACCAGGAACGTGATGGCGCCGACGGATAGCCCCTGCATGATCGTCGAGAACCAGTCGTCGCGCTCGAGACCCGACATGGCGGCGAGGAGCAGGAAGACGAGGATCGCCAGCGTGGTGACCCGCGTGCGATGCTGCCTGAACCAGTCAGAGCGGCGGCGGGCCGGAGACGAAGTGCGGGTGTCGGCCGTCATGCGACACCGCCGGGGTACCGGCTACTAGCTACTGGAGACACAGCGAGCCTCTTCACGCCGCCCCCAGGTATCGCTTGATCGTTTCGTCGTCGTCGACCAGATCGGCCATTGAGCCGGCTTTCACCGACTTGCCCTCTTCGATGATCACGTAGTGCTGGGCGAGGCGGCTGGCGACGATGAAGTTCTGCTCGACGAGCAGCACGGTGGAGTGCTCCGAGAGGCGGGTGATGGCGTGCATCATCTGCTCGATGATGACGGGGGCGAGGCCCTCGCTCGGTTCGTCGATCAGCAGGAGTCGATTGTCCGGGACGAGGGCCCTGGCGACGGCGAGCATCTGTTGTTGTCCGCCCGAGAGGTTGGTGCCCGGCAGGCGAATGAGACGTTTCAGGTCTGGGAATAGGCCGAATATCAGCTCCTCCCGTTGGTCGAGTTCGCCCTTGGCGCGCTCGGCGATGCGCAAGTTCTGCTCAACGCTGAGGTCGGCGAAGATCGCCCGGTGCTCCGGGACGTAGCCGATTCCCAGATTGGCAACGTCGAAACTGCGCCGGTTGGTGATGTCTTGCCCATCGAAATGGATCGAGCCTGAACGGGCCGGCGTCAGGCCGAGGATGGTCTTGAGCGTGGTGGTCTTGCCCGCTCCGTTGCGCCCTAGCAGCGCAACGATGTCCCCGGCCGGTACGTCCAGCGATACGCCTTCGAGAATGTGGTATTGACCAATGAATGTGTGGGCTTCAGTAACTTCGAGCAGGCTCACGGGCGGCCTCCCTGCTCTTTGTAGAGCTCGCCGAGGTAGGCGGTCTGGACTCGTTCGTCTGCCGAGATTTCAGTCGGGGAACCCTCTGCCAGCAGGGCACCCTGATGCATGACGGTGATGCGGTCCGAGACCGACATCACCACGTTCATGTTGTGCTCGACGAGCACAACAGTCTTGCGACCGGACGCCTGGATGGATTGAACCAATGCCATGAGCTCGGGCACCTGCTCGGACGCCATCCCGGCCGTTGGCTCGTCGAGCATCAAGACCTCAGGGTCCGGGGCGAGGATCATGCCGAGTTCGAGTTTGCGTTGATCGCCGTGGGGCAATGTCCCTGCCGGTTGCAGGGCCTTGTCGGATAGTCCCACTTGTTCGAGCACCTCGTTGGTCCGCTCGAGGTACCTGCTGAACTTCCTGTGCGAGCGAAAGAACCTGAGGCTGTCGCTTCCCATCGCCTGGGCGGCGAGGCGGACGTTTTCGAACACTGTGAGATTCGGAAAGAGATTCGTGATCTGAAACGACCTGCCGATGCCCCGATGGATTGTCCGGTGGGAGGGCAGGTCTGTGATGTCGTCGCCTCTGAGGAACACACGTCCGCTGGTGGGGCGAAGCGTTCCGCTCACCAGGTTGAAGAAGGTGGTCTTGCCTGCGCCGTTCGGCCCGATGATCGAATGCAGGGAACCCGCTTCGATCGAGATCGACATGTCGTCGACGGCCACCAGTGCGCCGAACTCCCGGCGCAGGTTCCGTGTTTCGAGGATGACATCGCTCATCGTTACGCCATTGAGGGTGGGGCGGCCGAAGCCGCCCCACCCGATCGTGACTCAGCTACCGGTAAGACTGCCGGCCGGCAGATCCCCGCATCGTGCGAGGTTGTCGCCTTCGAGCAAGCAGGGCGGCTCGGGCCGAACTGTTCCCACGTATTCGTAGTACTTGAACTCGGGGTCGTCGATGTTCAAGAGCTTGACGATGTACATGTCCTGGACGGCAACATGGTCCTCAGCCCTGATGTTGATGGTGCCCTTGGGACCTTCGAACTCCATGCCTTCGAGCGCGGCGCGCAACGAATCGGCATCTACCGCCCCATGTGTCGCCCTGATGGCCTCGACCGTCATGATCGCGGCGTTCATGCCGTCGGCATCGAACAGGTCGGGAATGGCGCCGAGTTCGGCGTCCTTCTCGATCAGGTAGTCGTTGATGGCATTGTCGGGGGCCGTGTAGTGGTAGATGATCGAGGCCGTCGAGCCGATCGCGTTGGCGAAGAACGCCGGCATGACCACGTTGTCGACGAACGGCGAACCGAGGACGGTGTCGGCGTCGACGACGCCGAGGTCCAGGGCGCCTTGCAGCAACGGCACGAAGCCGCCGCCGGCCCAGGTGACCAGGAAGGCGTCGGCGTCGGTATCGGCCAGCGGCTCCAGGAAGGAGGTGAAGTCGGTCGTATCGGCCGGAGCGAACACATCGTCGGCGATGAACTCGCCACCTTCGAAGGTGCAGGCATCCTTGTAACCGGCGGCGCCGCCGTATCCGAACGAGTAGTCGGGAGCGATCTGGACGAACGTCTCGTATCCATCGACGTTGACGAACTGATCACAGATCGCCATGGCATCCTGGTAGTTGTTGCGACTCGCCCGGAAGGTGTTCTCATTGAAGTCCTTGCCGGTGATGTCGTTGGCAGCCGCAGGTGCGGCAATCAAGATGATGTCGTTCTCGAGTGCCAGGCTCTGCAAGCCGGCGGTGGCGCCGGAGCTGACCGTGCCGATGATGATGTCGGCGCCCTCGATCTCGATCAGTTCCCGGCCTGCCGTTGCAGTCAATTCGGGATTGCTCTGGTCGTCCTTGAAGATCACCTGGACCTCGCAGTCGTCGACCATGTAGCTCTGTTCCAGTCCGGAGCCAACCTCGCCGCCGGTGGCGTAGGCGAACCCGATTGGCACTCCTCGGTTGATGTGGGCGCCGTAGATTGCCAGCGGGCCGGTGAGGTCGGTGACTACGCCGACAACGATGGGCTCATCGCAGGTCACGCCCAGCATGGCATCCGCCATCGTCGTCTCGGTCGTGTCGTCGGCCATTGTGGTCTCGGTGACCATGTCGGCCAGCGTCGTCTGGGTGGTCGATTGCTGCTCGGTGGTCGTTGTGTCTTCGGTCCCGCTGCAAGCAGCGAAGACCAAGGCCATAACGACCAGGAGCGCGGGGATGCGCCAGGCTGTTCTCTTCATGTGTCGTTTCCTCCTGTGTTGTCGATGTGCGCGTGGAACACGGCATCGAATGTGGTTGGATCCTCGATGAAGGGCACGTGCGCCGCTCCCTCGATGATGGTTTCGGTGTAAGAGCCGCCTGCCGCTCGATAGCGGTCGAGGACGCGTCGCGTCTGGGCGAGCATCGGCTGGGACGGATAGATGTCTGCTCCCGGCCAACCGGGGATGAGGCCGAGTGCGCCCAGCGTTCCCGGGTCGCCGAGGGCATTGTCTGCGACGACCTTGTCGAGTTCGCCTCGAATCCAGGCGACCGGCGGTTTGGGTTCGGCAGAAAGGAGTCGGTGGACGAGATCGCCGGTGTACTTCGGCGAAAGCGCATTGTTGACGCCCATCGTTCCCGGCGCCGCGAACGGCCAGTTGCCGCTCGGGGTCATGTCACCCGGGTAGTGCTGCTCTCCGAGGTGTGTGGACAGCATGGCACCAACAAGGGCGTCCTCGTTCTCGGGAACCGACCCGGGTGCGACGATGAGTGTGCGCAACGCGTTGCGCGGCGAGAAGGGGCTTTCCAGACCGGAGTCTGCCGATCGCAGACGTTCGACGAGTTGCGGATTGATGAGCCCGCCACCCGATCCGGAGAAGTCGCTCCAGCAAGGTTCGCCGTCTTCGCCCTTCGTCCCTCCGAAGCCGTACGGTGATCCGGGCGACACGAGTGTCACAGTGCGCATTCGATCGGGGGCCTCTGCCATCAGGCGCCACACGACGCCGCCTCCCATTGAGTTGCCGACGACGTGAGCCGCATCGATGCCCAGATGGTCGAGCAGCGCCAGCGCGTCGTCAACGAGATCTCCGAGGCCATTCGTCGCGTCGATCGTGGCGGTCGGGTCGGCGCCACCGAATCCCCGCTGGTCCGGGGCGATGACCCGGAACCGTTGAGGAATCCGGAGCATGGTGGTTTCCCACCACGTGGCGGATGACAAGTTTCCGTGCAGGAAGAGGATGGGCTCGCCTTCAACGGGTCCGCTGAATAGCACCCTGGTGGTGAGTCGCCGGGTGGCAAGAGTTTCGGCTCGGATCCCGGGGAGAATCGGAACGGTCACGATCTGCCTCCTTCCAGGTAGCCGAGGCCCCGGTCGATGAATGCCATGACCTGTTCGAAGACGTCCTCTGATAGATCTGCATCCGCTCGAAGGACGTAGCGGGCTCCCATGAACTCGGCGATGCCCATCAAGAGGTGGGCAATCGTCTCCGAATGCAGCGAGGCCGGGAGCTGGCCAATCGTTTTCGCCTGTTCGAGGCCGCGGACGTATCCGTCGCCGAGGGTGTCGTAGTGCCAGCGGTAGACGGCGGGGTCGACGAACTCGGCCTCCCTGACGACCATGTACAGCGAACGATGGTCCCGCACGTAGTCGAAGAAGGCCCGGAAGCCGGCTCGTTCGATTTCCCGGCGATCGGTGAGTTCCCCCACGGACCTGGCGATTGTCTCCCGCAACGTGTGATTGAGGTGGCGGACCAGCTCGCTGAAGGCTGCCTTCTTGTCGGGAAAGTAGACGTAGAACGTCCCTTGCGCGACTCCGGCACGGCGGGTGATCTCAGCGACGGAGGCCCGGTCGAACGAAAGCTCCCCGAAAACCTCTTCTGCTGCATCGAGGATCGCTTGCCTTGTCGCCCGGCCACGGGCGGTGGGGGGAGCGGTGACGGCTGAAGTTGACACCTGAGTCACGTTTCAGATTATGGGCGATCGCCGTCCGGGATACGAACTGGATCTAGAGAATATTTTCGCGGCTTTCTAGTCGCGGGTCGGCGTTATAGGTTCTGGGTGTTGGGTTCTATCGCGTCGAACGTTCTTATTGACACCGCGTATGGCACGTGGCCAATTGCCAATTGCCAATTGGCAACACCGAGAACACCCACAGCGCTCATCACGAGTAGGTTGGGCCCCGTTATGAGCCTCGTCGTGTTTCCGTTCAGGGTTGAAGATCCCGAGGTGGTTCTGAACAACCTCCGGATCGCCGCCTCCCATCCTGCAGTGGACCTGGTTCTGGCGGTGGGCGCTGAAGCGGAGTCCACGTTCGCGGCGGTTGAGGCGGCCCGCAGCGCGATCTCAGCAGCGACTTCGACCCCCCTCGACCTGATCCTCCAGGCGCGGATCGGGTCCAAACGACCCGGCAAGGGCGACGGGATGAACACCGCGCTCCGCTACTTCCTCACGGAGACCAGCGCCGATCGCCTGCATTTCTACGACGCCGACATCACCAGTTTCGGCCCGGAGTGGATCACGCAAGCAGAGAGGGGAGCCGATCTCGGGTACGACGTCGTGCGGCATTTCTTTCCCCGTTCGAGCACCGATGCAATGATCACCTGGATGGTGACCAGGACCGGGTTCGCCTTGTTGTGGCCCGGCTCCGACCTCCCGAGAGTCGAGCAGCCGCTCGGTGGCGAACTCCTGTTCACGCGTCCGGTGGTGGAAGCTCTTATCGCAAATGATCGAGTGCAGGCCCAGAGCGACTGGGGCATCGACACGCTGTATACGTTCTCGACCGTGCAGGCGGGTTTCTCCTTGTACGAGACCTACATATCGCAGGGCAAGGCGCACGCCTTGTACGGCGGCCTCACTGATCTGCGCGCCATGCTGGTTGAGTGTTTCTCTGCGATGCAGAGCCTCGCCGGTCAGCAGATCGCCGGGGCGGTGCCCCACCAGGTCGAGGCGACGGATGCCGTCCCGGCTTCGATCACCGAGGAGGTCGGCTACAACCTCGAGGTGACGTTGCGGCTTCTCAGTGGGGATTGGACCGAGGGCCAGGTTGGCCTCCTCGAACACTTCCCTGTGGTTGTACGCGATGGAATGCTCACGAACCGCCTGCGCCCGACCTTCCTCTTCATGGACGAAGAAGCCTGGCACGACACCTACGAGGTCCTCCTCGAGCAGTTTGTTCCAGGCGATGCCGAATGGGAGGCGCTCCTTTTTCGTCTCTGGGTCACGCGAGTGATCAACTACACCGTTACCCGAGCGCTGCGCGGATACGACCATTCGCAGCGGTACTTGCAGGCCATGGTCGCCGGTTATGTGAGTCGGGCGGCGCCGGGCCTATGACTGGAGGCGCGTTCGACCGGCGCGCGATTGCCAATGATCCGGGCCGGCGCGGGAGCCTCATGCGCGTCTTCGCCGGCGCTCTCGACGCCGTCGATCCAGAGGCGGCGGTTCTCGCTGCGCTTCAACGGGATGAGGACCGCTTGACACTGGCCGGACGGCCGGTCGAGCTAGCTGCGATCGACCGGTGTCTGGTGCTCGCCTTCGGGAAAGCGTCCGTCCCGATGGCCAGGGGGATCATCCGCGCGGTCGATGGGATGCGGGTCGAGGGTATCGTCGTTACCAACCAGGTTGGAGCGGTTCCCGGGTTGCGAGTCGTGGAAGGAAGCCATCCCGTTCCCGATGAACGCAGCGTGGCAGCAGCCACCGAACTCCTCGATCTGGCGAGGGGGGCCGGACCGAACGATCTCGTGATGGTTGCTATCTCCGGCGGAGGGTCTTCGTTGCTGACGATGCCTGCCGGCGGGTTGAAGTTGAGCGATCTGGCCGCCACCACCTCCCTGCTTCTTCGCAGCAGCGCCTCCATTGGAGACCTCAACACGGTCAGGAAACATCTGTCGGCAGTCAGCGGGGGGCGTCTGATCGAGGCGGCGGCCGGTGCAGGTGTGGTCCTCACTCTGGTGATCTCCGACGTCGTCGGCAACGACCTCGAGATCATCGCCTCCGGACCAACCGTGCCGGATCACTCGACCTATAGGGAGGCGGCCGCGGTCCTCGATCGCTACGGCGTAGCCGGGCGAGTGCCGGTGCCTGTGCTCGAGCATTTGACCGCCGGTGAAGAGGGGAGGGTTCCCGAAACGCCGGTCGAGGGGGTCGGACTCGATCGCCAGACCATCGCCATCATTGCCGATGCAACCAGGGCTGCGGAAGGGGCAGCCGAGGCCGCCCGAAAACTCGGGTGGGAACCGGAGTTGGTCTCAGCCACCGTCACCGGCGAAGCGCGTGAGGTCGCCGTCGAAATCGTCGGAGCCGCCCGGGAACTCCGCCCGGGGGAGTTGCTGATCTATGCAGGCGAGACGACCGTCACGGTAGCCGGGGACGGCCGAGGGGGCCGCAATCAGGAACTGGCCTTGGCGGCCGCCGCTGAGCTGGCGGGTAGCAGCGATCTGGTGCTGCTGTCTGCCGGAACCGACGGCATAGACGGAGTGACGGAAGCGGCAGGTGCGTTCGCCGACGGGTGGACGGTCGAGCGTGGGGTGGTGCACGGTCTCGATGCTGCGGACTTCCTGGCCAGGAACGACAGCTACTCGTATCTCTCTACGGTGGGTGATGTCATCGTGACCGGGCCGACCGGCACGAATGTGGGAGACCTCATCCTCGTGGCCAGGAGTGGATGAGAGAGCAGTGCCTACTGCCCGCTGCCTACTGGTTCAGCTTCGGGGAGTTCGAAACCCACGACCGCGCCTCCGTCGGGAGCGTTTGCCGCGCTAACCGTACCGCCATGCTCCTGTGCGATCTGGCGCACGATGGCCAGGCCGAGGCCGGAGCCCGGCATCGTCCGGGCCGCCGTCGCCCGGTAGAAGCGATCGAACACCCTGGTCTGGTCGGACGCCTCGATCCCGGGTCCGTGATCGCGGACAGTCACGAGTCCGCGGCGCTGGACAACCTCGACCGGCGTGCCGGGCGGCCCCCACTTGACGGCGTTCTCGATGAGGTTGGAGACGGCACGCTCGACTCCTCCCATTCGGGCTCGCAGAACGGTTGGCTCGCTGTCGACGTTCACCTGCCGGTCCCACCGTCGCTGTGCACGCTTTGCGACAGATTCAACGATCTGGTCGAGTCGCACGTCGGAGAGAGGTTCGTCGACGGGCCGATCGGCGGCGAGGTCGACGAGTTCCCCGACCAGCTCGGAGAGCTCTTCGAGTTCAGTCGTCGCGTCATCCAGCAGCTCGCGCCGTTGGTCGGCGGGAAGGCTGGTGGCCCGGGCCAGGAGTTCGATATTCGTCCGGAGGCTGGTCAGAGGCGTCCGCAGCTCATGCCCGGCGTCGGCCACGAGCTGCTGCTGCTGCCGCTTCGAGTCTGCCAGCGCGCCGAGCATCGAGTTGAAGGACTTCGCCAGGCGTCCGATCTCATCTTCCTGCACGACGGCGATCGGCGACTCGAGATCCTGCGTGGCCGCCACGTGCTCTGCGGCCGCGGTGAGCTCGCCGACCGGTCGCAGTGCACGGCCGGCGATCAGCCAACCGGCCAGGGCGGCGATTGCGACGCCGAGCGCGCCGGTAGCGAACATCTTGAAGCGCATGCCGTCGAGGACGGCGAGTGCCTCGGTCAACGAACGGCCCACCTGCACGGCTCCGAGCGGATGGTCGCCGACGGTGGGGATGGTGAACGGGGCGGTGATGATGCGATACTGCTCGCCGTCCACGTCGACCGTGTGGATGGTTGCCTGTCGCTCCCCGCCGAGAACCTCCCGATCGACGTCATCGACGGGGAGCGGGCCCGACGTGGCGAAGATGGTCCCGTCTGCGGAGAGGATCTGCACGACTGAGTCGGGTTGGACGAATCGGGAGCCGCGACCACCGATGCCCATGCCCATGCCCATGATCGGGTCGTCGGCCAGCCGGAGCGGATCACCTGCGCCTCCATCGAAGAGACTGAATGCGCCGAGGAACCCGATACGCTGTTCAAGGAACGCATCGACCTCGCCGTATACCTCATCGGCAGCAGAGAGGTAGGCCGCGGTTGCCACCGCCGCGACCGCTACCGCGGCGGCTCCGGCAACAAAGAGCGTGAGGCGGAGGCGAAGGCTCATACGTCCCGGATCACATAGCCGACACCCCGCACAGTCTGAATCAGGCGAGGGGCGCCGTCCGGTTCGGTCTTTCGTCGGAGGTAGCCGACGTACACGTCGAGGGAGTTCGACGACGTCCCGAAATCGAAACCCCAGATGCGTTCGTAGATAGTTTCACGCGTCAGCACGATGCCTTCGTTGAACATCAGGAGCTCGAGTAGCTGGAACTCGGTCTTGGTTAGTTCGATCGGTGTGTCCCCACGCTTCACCAGACGGGTAGCAGGGTCAAGCGTCAGGTCTCCCACCTTCATGATCTCATTGGTTTCCGGTTCGGATCGACGCAGCAGTGCACGGAGGCGAGCCAGCAACTCCTCGAGGGCAAACGGTTTGACCAGATAGTCATCGGCGCCGGCATCGAGACCGGCCACCCGGTCGGACACTTCGTGCCTGGCCGTGAGCAGCAGGATAGGAGTCGTGTCGCCGCGCGCCCGGAGCCGTCTGGTGGCTTCGAGACCATCGACATGCGGCATCATGACATCCAGAACGATGGCGTCCGGCGTCGTTTTGAGAACCCGTTCGAGCGCATCCGCTCCATCGTTGGCGGTGTCGACGTCGTAACCCTCGAAGTTGAGGGCTCTTGACAAAGCCGACCGAACTTGAGCGTCATCCTCCACGACAAGTACACGCATGGCATCAGTATGGCCGATTGGGGATTGCATGGGGACACGGTACGAGCGGGTTGTATGAACTGTTTGAGAGCAAGATGAGAAAACGGTGAGCGAGCTTTCTCATCGATTCTTCAGTTCGCCTTCACCCTAGGTTTAGGGCTCCGGGCCATACTCGGCAGATACAACAAGGAGTCTGAATCCAGTGCGGCGTTTGTTATTGGTTGTCGTCGGCATCTCTCTGGTGACCGCGGCCTGTTCGTCGGGGAGCGCAGGCGATGAGGTTGCCTCGCTAACCGCGACTGCCACAGATGACATCGTCGATCCCGTCGTCGACGAAGAGGTCGATCGAGAAACCGCGCTCCTGGCCTTCACCCAATGCCTCCGGGACGAAGGAATGGAAGTCGACGACCCGGAGGTCGGAGCCGATGGTCAGCTGCGTATGCCGCGCCCGGCAGAGGATGGCGACCGGGACGCTATGCAGGCTGCCCGTGAGGCGTGTTCGGGTTTTCTCGAAGGCGTGACACTCGGATTCGAGCAGCGAAACACGACCGAGTTCCAGGACATGCTCCTGGAATATGCGTCATGCATGCGCGAGAACGGATATGAGATGGCGGATCCAGATCTCAGCGGATTCCAGCCCGGCTCCGGACAAGGCGGAGGTGGCGGGATCTTCGGTGGTCTCGAGGATCGCGACGATCCCGTCTTCCTGGCGGCCGACGAAGTCTGCCGTGACATCTTCGGCGAATCGGGCTTCCGTCCCGGCGGCGGTGGCGGGCCCGGCGGCGGAGGCGTTGCTCCCTAGCCAGCGAGCGGTCATGCGAACCCTACGACCGACAAGCCCGTATTATTACCAGCCGGAATTGAGGGAGGGACCTGATGGTGAAAAGATGGATAGTGCTTGCCGGCGTCGCGGTAGTCGGGATGGCGGCGCTGTGGTTCTTCTTCTTGCGGTCGGACAACCCTGACCCCGTCTCGCTCAGCGACGCGGTCGAAGCCGCAACCGACCCGACTACCGTTTCAGAAACGACCCTCCTCGAGGAAGCAGTCGATGCCGGACTGGATGGAACGTGGACCGTGCTCGCAGACGACGCTTCGTTTGCCGGATACCGGGTCGGCGAGGAACTGGTGGGGATCGGCGTCACCGAGGCAGTCGGCCGAACTAGTGCCGTGACCGGTTCGCTCGAGCTCGAAGGATCAACACTGACCGCAGTCGGCATCGAGGTCGATATGTCGTCGCTCCGGTCCGATGACAATCGTCGTGACGGGGCAATGCGGCAGCGAGCTCTCGAGACCGGGGCTTTCCCGACGGCCTCGTTTCGACTGACCCAACCAATCGAGCTTGGCTCGGTTCCGACCGAAGGCGTCCCCGTCAACGTCACCGCAATCGGTGATCTGACCCTGCACGGAACGACCCGACCCGTCGAGATCCAGCTCGAAGCGCAGCTGGTCGGTGAGCGAATCGTGGTGGTGGGAAGCGTGGACGTCACCTACGGCGACTTCGGCATCGACCTGCCATCCGCCCCCGTCCTCGTCGGGGTGGAAGACCACGGGCAGATTGAGCTTCAGCTCACGTTCATTCGCCCGTAGGTCGGTGCATTCGTCGCAAGTTGTGGTTGCTGCCTCGCCGGAACTCAGACTCCTGGGTCAGAACCCCGGCGGCGGCGGTATCGATCGCCGGTGCCTCGAATTCCGAATAGACCGTTCACCATGTACGCTTCTGGGCAGTCGGTAATCCAAGGAGCCTCGTGGCCAAGCAGGATGATGTAATTCGGGTGCAGGGTGTCGTCGTTGAGACGCTTCCCAATGCCACCTTTCGCGTCGAGGTCGATGGTGGCCTCGAGGTGCTTGCTCGCGCTGCCGGGAAGATGCGGCGTGGACGCTACATCCGGATCCTGCCCGGCGATCGCGTCGACGTGGAACTCTCTGCATACGACCCGACTCGCGGTCGCATCGTCTGGCGCTACAAGTAGAAGGGCGCCCCGCCCCTCCGGACCGGCCTCTCGTTCTATACCCCGACGACTGCGCTCCGACGCTCGAGCAGGGTCACATCGCGCCAGCGGCCGTTCATCTGACCGAGTCTTTCTCTTGTCCCGACGATGCGAAATCCACAGGTCTGATGCAGCGCAATCGAAGCCCGGTTCTCCGGGAAGATCCCTGCCTGGAGCATCCATATACCGGCCCGTTCGGATTCGGTGATCAGCCGTTCTAGGAGCGCTCTGCCAATGCCACGAGTCTGGGCTTCGACCGCCACGTAGACGCTCACCTCGGCGACTCCGCCATAGGCACACCGGTCGGAGACCGGGCTGAGGGCCGCCCATCCATCGATCCGGCCCGGACTCCGGGCAACGATCCTGCCTTCCTGGAGATGCCCGGCGTCCCAGTCGGCCCAACTCGGAGCTTCGACCTCGAACGTTGCGTTTCCGGTGGCGATCCCCTCTGTGTAGATGTGTGCGACTTCCGGCCAGTCCGAGGACTGCATCGGTTCGATCATCATCTGCGCGAGCGTAGCCATCTGGGATAAGCTCGCCCGATGATCAAACGGTTGGTGGAGTGTGGAGACAACCTCGAGATCATGCGCGGCCTTCCAGACGGAGCGGTCGATTTGATCTACACAGATCCACCGTTCGGGACCGGCAAGCGAAGGCGCCTCGATTCGATCCGCACCGGGGAAGGCGACCAGGTCCGCACCGGATTCGGCGACCGCCGCTATCCGTTCGAAGTCGTGTCGACGATTGAGTATCGCGACGACCTGCCTTTCAATGAATACCTCGGGTTCCTCGAAATCCGTTTACGCGAGATGCGCCGGGTGCTTTCACCTCGAGGATCCCTGTATCTCCACCTCGACCATCACGCCGTCCATTACGCAAGGATCATCCTCGACGAGGTATTCGGCCCGGAGCGCTTTCTCAACGAGATCATCTGGGCCTACGACTACGGCGGCCGGCACCGCGATCGCTGGCCACGCAAACACGATTCGATTCTCTGGTACGCCAAGGGAGACAGTTGGACGTTCAATCGCGACGAGATCGATCGCATCCCCTACATGGCTCCGGGATTGGTCGGGCCCGCCAAGGCGGCCAGGGGGAAGCTGCCGACCGATGTTTGGTGGATGACAATCGTCCCGACCAACAGCGCCGAGCGAACCGGCTATCCGACTCAGAAGCCGCTCGGGCTCGCACGAAGAATCATCAGCGCCTCATCGAATTCGGGCGATCTCGTCGCGGACTTCTTCTGCGGAAGCGGCACCGTCGGCGTAGCAGCCCAGGAACTGGACCGTCGCTACTTGCTGGTCGACAGTAGTGCGGAAGCAGTTGCGATAACGAAGGCCCGCCTGGCAACGACCGGCGACTCTACCGACAAGCATCCTGGAGGTAGGGGTACGGGTTGACCGCGGCTCCATCGTCCGGGTGGATCTCGAAGTGCAGGTGAGTGCGCGATCCCTTGGCATTGCCAGAATCCCCGACCGACCCGATCACGGTACCGGCCGTTACTTTGCCTGCCGTTCCGAAGCTGTCCATGTGGGAGCCGATGTAGGTGGCGCCGTCGTCGCCGTACAACTTGTACTGCATGCCTCCGATGGTGCCGATTGTGAACTCGACGCGTCCCGACACCGGAGCCAGGACCGGCGTGCCCCTGGTGGCGAAGAGATCGGTGCCCTCGTGGAAACGGCCGCCGGTGCGAGGGAATCCGTAGTCGTTGAAGTACGTTCCTCCGGGAACGGGGCAGATCCAGCCACCGCCCGGCACCGTGAGGACCTGCCCGATGCGGATCACATTGGGGTTGGCCAGGCCGTTGAGTTCGGCGAGTACTGAGACTGTCGTGCCGTAGGCGGCGGCGATCTTGCCGAGCGTGTCGCCCTTTGCCACAACGTGAGCACCGGAAGATCCGGAACCTGGTGTGAAGTCCGAAATCGGACCGGACAGCGAGAGCTTGGTGCCGATGTACACCACGTTGGTGTTGGTGATGCCGTTGGCGGCCGCCAGTTGGACGACGGTTAATCCATATTTGGCTGCAATCGTTGAGAGCGACTCACCGGACTGGACGATGTGGGTCGCAGATGATGCGCCGGCCGCCGAGGCATCCGGGAGGTTCAACTTCTGACCGACGTAGATGCGGTCGGCGTTCGGGAGATTGTTCTTCTCGACGAGCGCTCGGATCGTCGTCCCGTTCTTGGCGGCGATCTCAGAGAGGGTGTCACCCGGTTGAACGGTATACGTGGCACCGGACACGATCACGAATAGGGCGACGGCCAGTGTCGTGATCGTTCGACGGGTAGGCGACGGCGCGAGCATCAATCCTCCAATGCTCCGCCCGCTCCACTACAAAACTATCTCATCGGTGTCTCATGTCAACCCCAGCGCGGGGAGCCACCGATACAGCAATCGGACGGGTCACTGTACTCCTTGAGGTCTTCTTCGTCATGTATTAGCTCGACGCGGCGCGGCCGGCCCGAAGTTGGCCGCAGGCGGCGTCGATGTCGGAGCCGCGGGTGTCGCGGATCGTGGCGTTGACATCGAGCGAGCGGAGGTGTCTGACAAATGATCGGATCTGGGCGAATGGGGACGGCTGGTCGGTGCTGAGGGGGGTGGGATTGAGCGGGATCACATTGACATGAGCGCCCAGGCGGCGGGCAATCGCAGCCAGCTTGGTGGCCTGCTCGATGGTGTCGTTCACGTTGTCGATCAGCGTCCATTCGATGGACACTCTCCTGCCCTTTCGATCGAAATAGGCGGCAGCCGCCGCCTCGACCTCGGCGAGGGGGTACCGCTTGTTGATCGGGACCAGCGTATTGCGGAGTTCGTCGTCTGCCGCATGCAAGCTGACGGCCAGGTTGAGCTGCCACGGCTCCTCGGTCAGTCGCTGCATGCCGGGGACCAGACCGACGGTCGAGACGGTCAAACGCCGCGGCGACATCTCCATGTCGTCGACAATCCGACGAATGGATTCCCTGACCCGGTCGTAGTTGGCCAGCGGTTCCCCCATGCCCATGAAGACGATGTTGGTCACATGATCGGGTCCTACCGAGAGGCCGACTTCCCGAAGGTACGCTCCGGCGTATGCGACCTGCGCAACGATCTCGCCAGCCTGCAAATGACGTTCGAACCCGAACTGCCCCGTGGCGCAAAATGAGCAGGCAAGTGCGCATCCGACCTGACTGGATATGCAAAGTGTGGTGCGCCCCGGATACCCCATCAGCACAGCTTCGATAGCGGCGCCGTCCGGTGCCCTGAACAACCATTTGACCGTGGATCCCTTGTCGGTGATCTGTTCGACCTCAACTACGAACGGCCACAGACGGTCGATCAGAGCGTTCCGCATTCCCGGAGGAAGATCGGTCATCGAGGCCGCGCTCAGGGTCGGCCGCCGATAGAGCCAGTGGTACAGCTGCTGCGACCGGTAGGGCGCTTCATCCGGGAACAGCTGCACGAGTTCGTCGGGGTGGGTCAGGTAGGGCACGACACAAGGGTACCCAGAGGTACTTGGTACCTGGTCTCTCACAGGTTGCCTGCCGCCTGCTGGGGCCGCGCCACCTCCCTAGACTGCCCTGGTGGCAAAACGTCCTTGGCTGGCAACGTCTTCGAGTGACCCCGTTGGACTGTCTGAACGGGCGTTCGGGGCGCCCGAATTCGCAGTCCTGATTGCATCCCTGGCTTTTGGAGCCCCCGCGTTGATCGTCGGTATCGATCTCCTCGGTGTCGACCCAGGACTCGGTCTGACGGTCTCGCAACTGATTCTGGCCGCGCCGCTCGGCATTGTGTTCGCAGCAGGATTGATCGCAGCTGCGGCCTGGGTAGCGGCAGAGAACGGCGTGCCGACCGGGTTGCTGATGAGGCCGGCGCTCGGTGTTGTCGGATCCTGGGCGGCTGCACTGGTGCAAGTTGCATTCTTCATTGCATGGACCGCTTTGGAGCTCGAGTTCGGCGGCGCAGCCTTCGTCAGTGCATTGGATGCACTGGGAGTCGACGGATTGCCAAAGGCGCTGGTGATCGGCGGCCTGGCACTGGCTGCTACCGGTCTCCTGGTGGCCGGACTCGCCTGGGTCACCCAGATCTGGCTGTATCGCTTTGCCTTCTGGGCGGCGCTGGTGCTCATTGTGGTGCTGGCCTGGAGCTTCTTGTCGGACGGCAACCTGGTCGCCCTGTTCGAGGTGACACCAGATGCGAACAACTTCTGGCTCGGCGTTGATGGAGTGATGGCTCTGGGCGTTGTCTTCTTCCCGGTTGTGGCAGATACGGCACGGTTCGTCTCCGCGGCTCCAGCCGCCGCCTCGGGTGCCGGGACCGGGTTCAGCGTCGCAGCCCTCGTGCTGGTCCTGGTCGGTGGGTTGAGGGCTGTCTCGGTCGACGTCACCGGCGGCGACCCGACGGCCTTTCTACTCGACGGCGTTACCTCATTCGTCGCCGTCGTCATCGTCGGATGGCTGATTGTGTCGGGCGTTGATCAGCCTTTCATCCTCAGTTTCAGTGGAGCGACGGCTCTCTCAACGATCAGCGATCGTTTCGCCGGTCGTGTGCAAGCGCTTGCCATCCTGGCGATGAGCGTCGTTGTTGCACTCGTCGTCTCACGCACAACCATCCGGGAGATCACAGAACTTTTCGTGGTGGTAATTGCGCAGATGCTGGCCGTGCTGCTCGCCGACTACTTCCTCGTGAGACGCAAGTACTACGAAACCGACGAGTTCTACCGGCGAAAAGGTACTTACGCCGGCGTCAACATCTACGGACTCGTAGCGGTGTTGGCAGGCTTCTTCACTGCGATCGTCCTGCGGCCGGTCGGGCCGGAAGCCTGGGTCACGCCGCTCGAGTCTCTGATCCCGAGCGACGCTCCGATCGCGGAAGCAGTCGGCCTTCCACCAATCCTGCTGTCGATGCTCGTGAGCCTGTCTATCTACACGGGACTCGGACGCTGGAGGATCCACGCCCGGGAGATGGTGTCCAAGCTGCGGATGTGACATCGCGACTCGCGAGTTGCGGGTCGCTCAGGCTCGCTGTTGCGCCTGGTCGATCCAGTCGGCGAGACGAGATTCGGATGTGTCGAGCTTCGAGGCAGTGTCGCCGGGCGCGGCGGCGGCCAGGGCTTTGAAGGTGGTGATCCCGATGTCCGAGAGCTTTGAGGCGAACACCGGGCCTATTCCCTTGATCGCCGTGAGGTCGTCTGGCGTCGACCGGGCCGGTTGTTGCTGGGTCGACTTCTGCACGGTCGGTTCCACCTGATGCGGGCGATGGGGGACGTCGGGATGATCGTCCGGGTGGCGGAAGGCGGGTGGTTGTGGTTCGCGAGGAAGGGCGAGAGAGAGGAAGCGATCGCGCATCGCCCAGATGCCGGCGGCGATGGCGACGGTGAATGCAAGCGTACGAGCCAGGCGTTTCATGACAGGATTGTAGAAGATTCGATCACTGCCGGCAGGATCGGATCAGAGAGCGCCGTATTTCGCCTGGAGTCTGGCGAGACCGTTGGTATCTGCCGGCATGGTGAGCGTCACCTGGATGACGCCGGCGCCGGTACCGCTGAGTGCCTCCATGGCCGCCGTAGAAAGGTCGATGCAGCGGCTGCTGTGCCGGGTCTTGAGGTCCGACATGTACGGGCCGCGGTCGTTGATTCGAACCTGAACCGATGCTCCTGTGTCAACTCTCGTCACGGTCACGACCGTGTTGAAATCAACGAAGTGGGTAGCAGCAGTCATCGCGTTCGGATCGAACGATTCGCCGTTGGCCGTGGTCTTCCCGGCGAAGGCGGCGCCGTAGTAGGAGGCACCGCAGGGACCAACTCCGCCGGTCGCTTCGACAGTTCCGTCACCCGGGATGCTCGTCGGCGATGGGGGTGGCGCCGTCGTAGGGGTCGTCGTGGTCGGAGGAGCGGTGGTCGTCGTGGGAGCGACGGTGGTGGTAGTCGTGCTGCTGGTGGTTGTGGTCGTCGTGGTGGCGATGATCTGAGGAGGGACGAGACGGGCAAACACCTCGAGTTCTGCGGTCTCCGAGAACTCGGCAACCCCGGGCCCCGTGCTCTCGACTTGCCGTCCTGAGAATGCCTGTGCAGCGACCAGACCGGCAACTCCACCGCGCGCGTCTGTTACCCCGGTAACCGCTTCCGACGGCGCAGCTTGGACAGCCGTTGCGTCGGTGGTACCGGGGGAGAAAGCTGCGAACCCGGCTACCGCCAGGAGGGCTACGCCGGCCCACGCAACAACCGCGATGAAACGAACAAAGCGCATAAAAAAACTCCGCCTCCATGTTCCCCGCGAGCCAGCACATGCTCGTGATGGTGGGATCGACGGTCAGGCTAGGGGGTGTGCAAATCGAGCGCAAGCTCGAATCTGGGAAAAGATGGGATGGCCCGATCGGCATTCAGCCTCCGCAACCGGGTCGCGAAATCAACCAAAGAACGGGTGATCCGGATGGCGAACGAGGCCCGTCAGGTGTCCGACATCGTTATAGCCGAGGAGCCGGGGCTCGGGGAATGTGATCGTGCTGATCCCGGTGTTGGCCATCGCTCCCATCGGCCCCGTGTACACGTGTGTGTCGTGGGGGAGGCCGATTGCCCACCGCAGGATCTGGATGATGGGGCCGCCGTGGGTGAAGACCACCACCAGGTTGTCCTCGGCAGCCGGGATTTCTCGAATGGCTGCGACTGCCCGCTTTCCGACCTCGGCCCAGGACTCGCCTGCAGGTCGGGACACGTCTTCGTGGGCTCGATACCTCTTCCAGAGGTCGGGCCACTCAGCCTCGACTTCATCGGGCATGCGCCCTTCCCACGCACCATTGGCAATCTCACGCAACCGGGGTTCGGTCTCGACCTCGAGATCGAGAAGGCCGGCGAGCGGCTCCGCCGTCTGCATGGTTCGGGGAAGGTCGCTCGAGATGATGCGGCCGATTGGAAGGTTCGAGAGTCGGACGCCGACCGCCTCTGCCTGTTGATGTCCGAGTTCCGAGAGCGGTGCATCTGTTTGTCCGATGAGCCGGCCTTCTCGATTGCCGACGGCTTCCCCGTGCCTGACGAGCAGCGCGTAGGTCGTACTCATCGCACACCGACCGAGGTGGTTTCTACCCGGGGGTCCGGCGCGCCGGTCCTCAGTCCGCCCGCATCGACGGTGATCAGCGACACTGGCCCCCACCCACCTTCGAGATCCCCGGCCACCTCGATGTCGTGGCCACGGCGGCGCAGGTCGCTTTGCACGGCCTCCGGCATACGTGCCTCAACCCGAATCCGGGAGGATCCCGAGAGGTCTTCAGTCGTCCACCGGGGTCTCGCCTGCGCGGTACCCGGTCGATCGCCTGCGGCGTACAGGTGCGCGGCGACCTGGGCCAGGAGCTGGGGTTGCTGGTGGCCGCCCCTCGTTCCGAGAATCAAATCGAGCCCTCCGTCCTTCGTCCACAGTGATGGAGAGAGCGTGTGGAGTGGCCGCTTGCCAGGTGCAAGCTCGTTCGGATGGCCGGGAACGAGATTGAATCCTGCTCCCCGGTTGTGGAGGAAGAACCCCTGGTCGCCCGCCGCGATTCCGCTTCCGATCCCCATGAAATTCGATTGGATGAGAGAGATGCCGAGCCCGTTCCGATCCAGCGCGCACAGGTAGGTGGTGCCTCCCGGTGGGGTCGCGTCGGTTGGCCATGTCGCGGCCCGGTCGGTGATGCGTCGGCTCCGGGTGTGGAGTCGTTGAGGGGAAACGAGTTCGGCGGGGGGGAGAGGAGCGAAATCGGCGTCGGACACCAGATCGTTGCGTTCCCAGGCCATCGAGCGGTAGGCCTCGATGAGGGTGTGAACGTACTGTGGATCGTTCGGATCTGCAGGTGGGCCGAGGTGATCGAAGATCCAGGTAGTCGCCAGCGTGAGGTAGCCCTGTGTATTCGGAGGAATGGTCCAAGCTGTCCGGCCGAAGACGTCGAGGGCGAGCGGGTCTATCCAGTCGGCCTGTTGCCGTTTGAGGTCGGCGGCCGTGATCAGAGATCCGGTGGCGGCGATGATGGCCTCGCCTGGTGGACCTTCGTAGAAGGCCCGGCGCCCTCCCTCTGCGATGCTGCGCAACGAACGTTCCAAGTCCGGGCGCCGGATACGATCGCCGCGTTGCGGTTCGCCGGCCTCGAAGAAGGCCCGGGCCGACGGCTGCTCGCGGAACGACGGATCCAGGTTACGAAGGGCTCCGGCCAGTTCGGTTGAGGCCGGGAACCCGCCTTCGGCCAGCCGGATGGCGGGCGTGAGAGCGTCGGAAAGTGGCATCGAGCCGTATCGAGCGGACAGGGCTTCCCATCCATCGACGCATCCGGGAACGGTGGCGGTTAGTGGGTGATCCCACGGGATCGCCACTGCACCCGACGCGCGGATGGCGTTGGGATCTGCTCCTGCTCCGGCACGACCAGATGCGTTCAAGGCAGTGGGCGCTTCCGCTCCCGGGTCAAAGATGATGGCGAAGAGGTCGCCACCGATGCCACAGGTTTGGGGCTCGCATACACCGAGAACGGCGTTGGCGGCGATAGCGGCATCCACGGCGTTTCCGCCTGTTGCCAGGATCTCCATTGCGGCTTGCGTACTGAGATCATGCGCCGTGACGACTACATCCCCGAACGTCTGTGCCTCGATCCGGCGCAGCATGGTGTGCAGGCGCTAACGCCTGAAGCCCGGCACGAGCCGGTTGACGGCATCGAGAACGGCGCGCACTGCGGCCTGTGCCTCGTTCGGGCCGACCAGGGCGGATCCGACGACGAGCCGTTCCTCGCCGCCGGACACGATCACGATCTGTGCAACGGCCACCTGGCGGGATCCAATCGTCGGCGTTTCTAGGGCGGCAAGCGCCAGTGCCGTGTCATCCCCGATGCCGTGTTCGAGGGCGGCCACCGTTGCTTCGCCAACTGAGCGGAGGCGAGTTGTCGCGGCACTGGGGCCACTCGCTACCCCGGTGATCATCTCGTTCTGCCAGGCCAGCGTGACGGTCACCGTCAGCCGGGATCCGACCGGTTCCTCCAGGATGTCGACGATCGCCGGCCTGTCGCTCCGGCCAATCTCCTCGTTCTCGATCTGCACCACCGAGATGACCCGGCGGTCGACGGTCAGCCCGAATTGGGCCATTGCCAGGGACTGGACATCGCGCACTACCTGCTTGGGAGCCTTCCCGGGGGTGCCCAGGATGTGGATCTCGCTGATGGTTCCATTGGTCCCGACCACTCTGGCGGCATCAACGGTCGGAAGACGGCAGAGGGTCTCTTCGAGTTCCTGATAGCGCATCACCGTCAATGTAGCGTTGCCGTCCGGCACGACGAAGTAATTGAGATGCGAACCAATGCACTGGTAGGCTCCGGCCAGTCGTCTTCGACGACGAATGGCGGAGCGGGCGTGCTGGCTCGACTCGCCGAGAGCGGGGCTGGGCAACTTGGGAGCCTCTGGAATTGAAGTTTGGAGGTCCAACCGGCAGATGCCGGTGGGAGGAGGATGCCCGGATAGAGCGATCAGCCAGGAACTAATCCCACAGCGAAGCGGAACATTCGTCATGGTCACTAGCGACTATGAAGAGACATCCCTTTAGGTGATAGCTCCTTATGAAGGCCAAAGTGGCCCGTTTCATTGCGATTGCAAGCAGCTTGTCGGCGTTAATCGTCGCCGGTGCTGCATCATTCAAGGTTGGCTGAGCGCCCGTCCGGGCATCTTTCCAAAAAGGGCGAGACGTGAGTACCCAGAGGCTTGTACGAATCCGACTGGCCGTCGCCTATGTGGCGATTGGTGTGATCGTGCTCACGGCGCTGATCCTCACGCAGTCATTCCCCAATGTCGCACTCTGGGCGGCGTTCGCCGTCCCATTCGTGTATCTCGAATGGAGGGCCGTCGAGATAAACGATCAGCTAATGGCGAGTTCGACCATCATGGTGGCACTCACCGGCGGCACGATTTTTGCACTCGAGGGCAGCAGTGCCGCGTTGGGCATCGCCACCATCGCCGCGCTCGGCCCCCTGGTGCCTCGCGACATCCGGGAGCGTCGCTGGTTCCAACCAGCCGTGAACTTCGGACAGCTGGTGGTCAGCGCAGGATCCGCCGGCCTTGCGCTCGACCTGCTGATCCCGTCTGGCATCGACCCGGGCGCAGCCGGGAATATCGCCCGGGTGGTAGGTGCCGCATCTGTGGCGGCCATTGTCTACGCAGTGTTGAACTACGGCCAGGTTCGGACGATTGTGCGCCTTGCCTTTGGGCGGCGCGACATTCGGCCGTGGTCGGGGATGGCGATGATTCTCGTGTCATACCTCGTGATGGGTGTGCTCGGCGGATTCCTCGGCATCGTCTACAGCGCCGTCGGATTTGCGGTGTTGCCTCTGATTCTCGTGGTCTTCGTTGCCGGCCACTACACCTTCGCCTCCTACGGAGAACTCCGGGAGGCCCATGAGGCGACGCTGCGGGGATTCATCAAAGCCCTCGAGGCCAAGGACCTATATACCAGGGGCCATACCGAGCGGGTCGCCTACTTCGCTCAGCTGATCGGCGAGGATCTCGGCTTTCGTGGTTCCCGGCTCGAGCGGGTTCGCGTCGCCGCCCTGATCCACGATGTCGGCAAGCTGGCAGTCCCGCGTGATCTCATTCGCAAACGAGGCCGTCTCACCGAGGATGAGTACGAGAATCTTCAGGCTCACGCCCACGTGGTGGAAGACATCCTCGCCGAGGTCGAGTTCCTCCGGCCGATGGTGGAAATCGCCTCCGGTCATCACTCGCAGTTCGACGGCAACGGCTACGGCGGAAGTGGTCACCAACACGGCCAGCGTCCCGCCATGGAGGCCCGGATTCTGGCGGTAGCGGACGCCTTCGATGCGATGACCAGCACCCGTTCATACCGGATGGCCCTCAGCCAGGATTACGCATTTGACGAACTTCGGCGCAATGCCGGGACGCAATTCGATCCGCACATCGTCGAGTCCCTGGCGCGGGCTCTCGCCCGTACCGGAGAGCGGTACGGCTCGCCCGGCTTCACCGACGACGAGCAGGCGCGCCGGATGGCGGAAGGGAGGACGCGTGGGCAGAACTGAGCCGGCGCCGCGTTCACGGCTGATGGACGTGATGTGGGCGTTGGCTGCCGCCGCCCTCTTCGCTCTCTTGCTGATTGAAGTTCGCGGTGAACTGGCGGAGATCCTCGTGGGCGTCGCTGCACTGGCCGGCGCGTCGCAAATCATGGTTCCGGCGACTAGTGGCAACCGGCTATCTCTTGGGTTTGCAGTGGCGGCGGCCGTTCCGCTCGTGATGCGGACACCTGGCGGCGCCATCGATCTGGTCGCCAGCGGCGCCGTCTTCGTGGGAGGAGCGCTTGTTTCGTGGGCGATCGCCGTTCTGCGTGGCGAAGAAGCGGTGATTTCCTTGGCCATCGCATTGCGCAGGGCAGTCGGCGCCGGCGTCTACGCGACGGTTCTCCGATATGTGGCCCCGACGCTGGGCGGCTGGGGTCTCGACTCGGACGCCGCCGACTTGATCGGCTTCACGCTCGGATCGGCGACCTGGTTCATGCTCGAGATGTTCTTGTGGGCGTTCGTGACGTTCGGCCGGCGGCGCATCAGCCGCCGCTACCTCTGGCTGCTGGCCGTCAAGGACTGGATGGTGGCGTTGAGTCTGCTGGCGACGGGAGCCTTGTTCGGATTCGCCTACGCCAGGATCGACCTGTGGGCTGCGGTGATCGTGGTAGCCGTGCCGTATGCGTTCGCTCATCTGGCATTTCATCGGTATCAGGATGCGAGGACCACCTACTGGCAGACGATCCGTGCGCTCTCGCGGATCCCGGAGGTCGCCGGTTTGTCACCGGACGGTCACGGCGATCGGACGTCGGCCATGGCGGTGGAGGTCGGGCAGCGACTCGGCCTTTCGCCGGACGAGGTAGAGGACATCAGGTTCGCGGCAATGATGCACGACATCGGTCGGGTGACGCTGAATGAGCCGAATGTGATCAAGATGGGTTTCACCGACGAGGACATCGCCAGGTGGGGCGCCGAGATCATCGCCGAGTCGCCCTACCTCGATCGCATCGCTCACCTGGTTCGCCAGCAGCATCATCCCTACCGGCGCCCCGGCGAGTTCAAGGACCTCGAGTTACCGATGGCGTCCAAAGTGATCAAGGCCACCAGCGCCTACGACCACGCGACGACGGAACTCGGGTTTTCCCACCTCGAGGCGCTCGAGGTATTGCACCGGGGTGCCGCTTATGACTACGACCCCGACGTCGTGGAAGCCCTCCGCGAAATCGCCGACGCCAACCTGTAACCCCAACCTCGTTTTCGCGCGGCGATTCCACCGTATATGGAGCGAATCCCGCGCGAAAACGAGGTTGGGGGTGTTAGACGCGACGCGCCGAGCCGGCCTCCGCCTGCGCTCCGTGTTTGAACCAGCGCACAGGGCGGCGCAGCTCGTGCTCCAGGAACCGGCCGAGGCCCACGGCCAGCAACACATCACCGAGTGAGATGACCTGACCCTGGCCGATGAACCGCAATGGGATGACGTCGGCGAGGAACGCCAGACGTGTGCCTTCGTCGAGGACGAGGTGTTTGTAGTTGCTGGTTAGGTCCACCGACTCGGGAAACCCGCCTGCCACGATGGCGGCTCCTTCGAGTACCGGCATACCGCCGTTGGCCGCGATCACTGAGAAGTTCATGAGGATCCCGAGTCCTGCCAACCACATTCCGGGCCTATCCCTGTTGAGGATCACCATGATGAGCAACGGGACGTATGAAACCAGGATCAGCGTGATGCCGGTGGGCCTTGCCCAGGTGGCGTCTTGTGGGAAGAAACCTGTGATCGACTGGAGTCCGAAGCCCAGTATCAGCAGCCACCACAAGCGCAATCGAATGTCGGACAGGTTGCGCAGTTTGCCACCACGAATGACCGCGATGGTCGCCGCGAGGAATAGGACGAGGGCCAACCAGACCATGCGCGAACCGTACCACTCACAGAGACCTACTCAGCGCATCATGGCTTCGATTGCCTTCCCCCCGGCCCTCGGCGCAGTTGGTGGCGTACTCCACTTCGACGCAACGGCAACCGACTGTCGCGGAAATTCGTTCCCACCAATTGTGTGGCGGGCCACTAGTTTGACCGGGTCGGAAGGACATGATGCTCACATACGAGGTTGTTGCGCCGCGGGCCACACTCATGCTCGACGATCCGACCCGAATGAACCCGATGTCGGTCGAGGTGATGCAGGCGGTACTGGACCGGTTGAGGGAAGCCATCGCCGACCGGGCCGTGAAGGTGATTGTGATCACCGGCGCAGGTGATCGAGCGTTCTCCGCGGGCGGGGACCTCTCGGGCGGTTTCGTCGACGAGCCGATTGCGCTCCATCATGCCCGCGGGGTGCTGGCCGAGATCTTCCGCCTCATGAGAAGAGGAGGGAAGCCGACGGTGGCGCGGGTGAACGGGCACGCTCTGGCGGGCGGTTTCGGGCTGGCAGCCGCATGTGACATCGTGATCGCCGTTGATCGGGCGAAGTTTGGAATGCCGGAAATCAACGTTGGACTCTGGCCGATGATGATCAGTGCGGTTCTTCAACGATCCATGCCGCGTAAGGCCGCCCTGGAGCTGATGATGACCGGCCGGCTCATCACTGCTGAGGAGGCCTTCCGACTTGGGGTGGTTTCACGGGTGGTAGCGACCGGAAGTCTCGATGACGTCGTCGATGAGACCGTCACGGAGCTTGCCTCGAAGAGCCCGGCGATACTCGAACTCGGACGCGACGCTTTCTACGCTGCTGAGGACATGGGTTTTGACGCCGCGCTCGACCACCTGCAAGGCGCGTTGACTCTGGTCTCCATGACCGAAGATGCCACTGAAGGGGTGGCCGCCTTCATGGAAAAGCGGAGTCCGAAGTGGCATGGACGCTGAGTGGTCGCGCAACCACGATGAGATCGGATAGTTGGGTGTTGGCGGTAGAGTTGTAGCGATACGACGTCTCTGGGGACCAATGAAGACGCTGCGAATTCTGGGTTGGACGATGATCTGGGCCGGTGGACTGATCCTGGCCTTCCTCGCCTACCAACTCGTCGGCACAAACCTGATCGCCAGTCGCGCCCAGGAGGCCGCCGCAGATGAGGTCGCCGCCCGCTTCACCTCGGTGCGAGACCAACTCCTCGAAGAAGGTGATTTCCCGCCCGCAGTCGTTCTTGATGACGACGATGCTACGACTCACGGCACGTTCGTTGTGCCGCCCGCACCGGTCCTCTTCGAAGAGCCGATGCCTGAGGAGGGACAGGCATTCGGGATCATCAGCATTCCCAAGATCGAACTCGAACATGTGCTGATGGAGGGTGTCGGCCGGGAGACGCTCAAAGACGGTCCCGGTCACATGCCGTGGACGCCGTTGCCCGGTCAGCCGGGGAACGCGGTGATCAGTGGCCACCGCACCACATATGGCGCCCCGTTCTACGACCTCGATCTCCTCGAGCCCGGCGACGAAATCGTGGTGGAGACTGCCCTGGGCGATCACGTATTCGCGATCCGGGAGGTATTGATCGTTCTCCCGACCGATGTGTGGGTAACGAACCCCAAACGCGGGGCGTGGATCACCCTGACGACCTGCAACCCGCGCTTTTCGGCCCGGGAGCGACTCGTGATTCAGGCGGAACTCATCGACGGCCCGAATCTCCCCTACGCGCAGGCACAGGTCGACGAGTTCCTCGAACCGATGTCCTGATGCGACGGCTGTACGCCAACTTGCCGGGGCCGGTCGTCGTCAAGGTGCTGATCACGGTCGTGATCGTGGTTGCCGTGCTGACTGCACTCGTTTTTCTCTTCGAGTGGGCGGGCGACCTGCTGGACAGTGGGGGAGTGATCGGCGAACCGCCTGCCTAGACCGATAGCCGGGAACTGCAACTGGGGCCGGTCTGTGGCGGGATCGCCGGGTGCGGTTAGTGATCCCGAGTTGCGAAGGGCCGGGATCTGTGAAGGCGGATTCTGTGCTGGCCCCGACCCTTCGCGATGGCAACCGGTTTAACGAAGTTTCATCCCGGGAAAGTTCCCATCGATCCTGGTCGAAGGTAATGGCCAGGCGGCTACGAAGAGAAGTCCGCGTCGATCCTGGCGATCAGGTCCTCGTAGGTGAGCATCCCGGTCCATTGGCGGATGATGATGCCGTCGCCATCGATGAACCAGGTGGTCGGTAGCCCGAGGTATGGGAAGTGGCCGGCAATGACGCCGGTGACGTCGATGCCGAGGGGATAGGAGACACCGATCTCGTTGCCGAAGGCGGTGGCAGCACCAGGGTCGTCTTCGACGGCGACGCCGAGTATCAGGATGTCGGAGCGTTCCAGCGCAACCCTGTCGAAGTCGGGCATCTCGGCCCGGCATGGCGGGCACCAGGAGGCCCAGAAGTTCAGGACGATAGGGCGGCCGTCATTGGCCAGGTGATCGGAGAGGTCGAAGGTCTCACCCGAAAGGAGCTCGACATCGAAGTCGGCTGCCAGTGTCCCCGCCAGCGGACCGCCCGGCGGATGAAACACCTCTTCCGCCGACTCCGCGTTTTCTTTTGCGGCGCCTTGCACTGCGGCCGCGGCACTCGCCGGGTCATCGCGTGTGCTGACAACCGCAGCAATGATGACGGCTGCACCAACCGCCACGAGGAAGACGATGCTGAGAAGGCCGCCACGCCGTGGCAGGGGACCAGGTTCGATGCTCATAACCCGGCAGGGTAGTAGCGGGGTTCAGCTAGGGAATTCGGTTTCCGGCCTGGTCGCCGGCGGCCGGAACACGGCCTCGCGGAAGTAGCGGAGTTCCTGGATGGACTCCCGGACGTCGGCCAGCGCTCGATGGTCGCCGTGTTTTTTCGGAGCGTTCTCTATTGCCTGAGGGAACCAGCGCCTGGCGAGTTCCTTGATGGTCGAGACGTCGACGATGCGATAGTGCAGGAAGTCGTTGAGGGCAGGCATGAAGCGACGAAGGAAGGCGCGGTCGGCGTGCACGCTATTTCCGGCCAGCGGAGCCAATCCGGGCCCGGGAACGTGCTTGGCGATGAACTCGAGTACGAGTCTCTCTGCTTGAGCGACGGTCATCGTGGAGTGCGGGACCTCTTCGACGAGGCCCGATTTCGTGTGCATCTCTGTGACGATTTCGACCATACCGTCGAGCTGTTCGGCGGTGGCGTTGAGGATGAGGTTCGGACCCTCGACGATTTCCGAGAGGTTCCCATCGGTGACGATGCATGCGATCTCCAGGATGACGTCGTTATCCGGATCGAGTCCGGTCATCTCCAGGTCGATCCAAACGAGGGGTTGATCCATAGCCAGGGACACTACTCCCTCCCCGTTTTCGCGCGGGAATAGCACCTTATGCGGTGGGATTCCCGCGCGAAAACAGGGGGAGATCAACCCTCTAGATTCTCGAGTCCGGATAGGTCAGGGTGTGGCTATGCATTCCGACCTCGAACTCAGAGCTCTCGCCGAACGCCAGTACGGCCTCGTCGGCAGGCAGCAGGCTCATGACCTTGGTGTGAGCTATCGGCGCCTTGAACGCCGGATACAGCGTGGTGATTGGAAGTCCGTTTCTCCAGAGGTCCTCGAGCTCGTTGGAACGCCCGATTCGGGCGAAAAGAGAGCGATGGCCGCCGTGCTTGATAGCCCACCCGGAGCGGCGCTCTCTCACACTTCTGCTGCTGCCTACTGGGATATCCCCGGATTTCGACTTTCGGAGCCATTCCACGTCACGGTTCCAAGACAGGGCATCGACCGTCGTGGCCGCCTCGCCGTCGTGCATTATCAGAAGGACTTCCCGCTAGACCACGTGGTCTGGCTGAGACAGATTCCGGTGACGTCCCCGGCCCTGACCATGTTCCATCTGGCTGGAATGGTACATCCGGCAAAGACCGAACGGGCGCTCGACAACGCCTGGGCGATGGGCCTTCTCAACGGGCCGGTTCTTAGTGCGCTACTCGATCGACTGGCGGCGCGGGGCCGCAACGGCATTAGGCTGATTCGGGAGCTGATTGCAGCACGCCTCGGCGATTTCGTGCCGCCCGAGAGCGGTAATGAAGCGAGGACCCTTGCCCTGCTGAGCGAAGCTGGATTGCCGGTGCCGCGCCGTCAGGTTGTGCTTGGGGACGGCGGAATTATCGGCCGGGTTGATCTCTTCTATGAGCAGGTCGGCGGCGTCGTCGAGGTTCTGAGTCGCCGCTATCACACCTCGAAGCTCGATCGGGAGTCAGACGATCGTCGATTCCAGTCACTCTCCAGCATGGGTTTGAGGGTGCTCACGATTTGGGACGATGAACTCTGGCAGAGGCCCCACGAAGTCGTTGCCAAGACTCGGAGCTTCCTGCTCGAACTTGGCCATCCCGATGTGTTTTCGCGCGGGATTCACCCCACATAGGGTGGAAACCCCGCGCGAAAACGGCGTTTTGGGGGACTAGCTCAAGGCCATCTGTTTCAGGACCGTGTGGAGGATGCCTCCGTTGCGGTAATAGTCGACCTCGACCGGCGTGTCGATCCGGCAGGTGGCGGTGAACTCGATCACGGTGCCGTCGGCCTTGGTCGCCTTTACGACCACGCCCTGGCGCGGCTGGATCGAGTCGTCGACGGTTATGTCGAACGTCTCCGTTCCGTCGAGCCCCAGCGCGTCGGCGTCGGTACCTTCGGGGAACTCGAGCGGAAGCACACCCATGCCGATCAGGTTGGATCGGTGGATCCGCTCGAAGGACCGGGCGATCACGGCCTTCACGCCGAGGAGGAAGGTCCCCTTGGCGGCCCAGTCGCGCGATGATCCCATGCCGTAGTCGATGCCGCCGAGGACCACCAGCGGAGTGCCGGCCGCCTTGTAGTTGAGGCTGGCGTCGTAGATGCTCTTGACCTCACCGTCGGTGAAGTCGGTTGTCCACCCACCTTCTGTTCCCGGCGCCAACTGGTTGCGAACCCGGATATTGGCGAACGTGCCCCTGGTCATCACCTGGTCGTTGCCGCGCCGCGAGCCATACGAATTGAACATCGCCGGAGCCACACCGTTCGCCGTCAGATAACGGCCGGCAGGTGAGTCGGGGGCGATAGATCCGGCCGGACTGATGTGGTCGGTGGTGACCGAGTCGCCGAGTTTGGCCAACACCCTCGCTCCGGAAATTGGCACGATCGTGCCCGTGTCGGTCGTCAGGTCGTCGAAGAATGGTGGCTCCTGCACATAGGTGGACGCGGCATCCCATGAGTACAGGGCGCCACCCGAGGTTTCGATTGCCCGCCAGGCTTCCGGCCCGCGAAACACATCCGCATACTGGGTCCGGAATTGCTTCTCGGTGACGTTGGCCGCCACGATCTCGTCGACTTCAGCTTGCGACGGCCAGAGATCGCGGAGGTACACGTCGCTGCCGGCATGATCCTGCCCGATGGGTTCCGTAGTCAGATCGATGTCGACGGTTCCGGCTAGTGCGTAGGCGACGACCAACGGTGGTGAGGCGAGATAGTTCGCCCGTACGTCCGGGTTTATGCGCCCCTCGAAGTTGCGGTTGCCCGACAACACCGAGGCGGCCACCAGATCGCCCTCGTTGATGCCGGCCGTGATCTCCTCGGGGAGAGGTCCGGAGTTGCCGATACACGTTGTGCACCCATACCCCACCGTGTAGAAACCGGTTGCTTCGAGGTCCTCCAGCAGGCCCGACTGCGTCAGGTACTCCGTCACGACCGTCGATCCGGGCGCCAGTGAGGTCTTGACCCACGGCTTGCGTGTCAGGCCCTTCGCCCTGGCCTTCCTGGCGACCAATCCCGCGCCGACCATCACATCCGGATTCGATGTGTTGGTGCACGACGTGATCGCCGCCACAACCACATCGCCGTGGTGCATCTCGAATCTCTGCTGCTCGGATTCGACATCCACCGCTGCGGCGTCACCTGCCTTGCCGAACGTGGCGTCGAGATCGGTATGCCACTGAGCCTTCATGTTTGAAAGAACGATGCGATCCTGCGGACGCTTCGGGCCGGCCAGCGCCGGTTCTATCGTCCCCATGTCGAGCTCGAGGTGGGAGGAGTAGACGATCTCCCGATCGTCCTCACGCCACAGCCCCTGCTCGCGGTAGTACTGCTCAACCGTGGCGACGAGAGCTTCGTCCCGACCGGTCAACCGCAGGTATCGAATGGTCTGCTCGTCGACGGGGAAGAACCCCATGGTCGCTCCGTACTCCGGAGCCATGTTGGCGATGGTCGCCCGGTTGGCGAGAGGCATACCTGCGAGGCCCGGTCCGTAGAACTCGACGAACTTGCCGACGACGCCGTGGCCGCGCAGCATCTGTGTGACCTTGAGCACCAGGTCGGTAGCGGTGGCCCCCTCAGCGAGTTTGCCGGTGAGTTTGAATCCGACCACTTCAGGCAACAGCATGTAGATCGGTTGTCCGACCATGACCGCTTCTGCCTCGATGCCGCCCACTCCCCAGCCGACAACGCCGAGGCCGTTGATCATTGTTGTGTGGCTGTCTGTTCCGACGAGGCTGTCCGGATAGAGGTCGGCACCGTTGTCCCAGACGACCTTGGCGAGGTACTCGAGGTTGACCTGATGGACGATGCCGGTGGCCGGCGGAACGACCCGGAAGTTGTCGAAGGCCGACTGGCCCCACTTCAGAAACTCGTAGCGCTCGCGGTTGCGTCCGAACTCTTTGTCGGCGTTGATCTGGAGCGCCATGCCGGAGTTGAAGGCGTCGACTTGCACGGAGTGGTCGATCACGAGATCGCACGGCACGAGTGGATTCACCTTCTGGGCGGCAGACTCGTCACCCGTCATCTTGACGACCGCCGAGCGCATGGCGGCAAGGTCGACGACGGCCGGAACACCGGTGAAGTCCTGGAGGACGACGCGGCCCGGCGAGAACGCAATCTCGGTCTCACCGACTTTGGTGGCGTCGTATGACGCTATTGCGCGGATGTCCTCATCCGTCACGATGTGGCCGTCGAAATTCCGCAGCGCGGCTTCGAGGAGGACCTTGATGGCATAGGGCAGGGCGTCGACGTCGCCGATCGACTTCAGCGCGTCGAGGCGGTAGATGGTCCGGTCGCCGAGCGCCGTCGACAGCGTCGAGCGGGCATTGAACGGATCTGACATGATCACCTCGTTCGTTGTCGTGAGGTGCCAGTCTACGGGACGCCCTCGGCGCCGCTATCGGTGTCCGGTCATCCCCTTTTCGTCCGGATTCGCGGATGGAAGGCAACCACCGAAACCGATCACACCTCGGCGATGCAGTCCTCGGCAATGCCTGGGTGCGAGACCACCTGCACCGGACGCCAGTCATCTGACAGGGTCTCCATCAGTCCGGAGACGATACCGCGGTCGAGTGAGCAGACGACCTCCGGGTGTTTGGCCGCCGTCTCGGCGAACGGACAATGGCTGGTGAGGAGGCGCCGCGTGTCGGAGTCCGGATCGGTGGAGAATCCCATTCCGGTCATGGCCCTGGCCACCGCGCTCACGGCCATGTCGAAACCGGATTCGTTCGGAGCTCCGATCTCCGCGGCGATCTCCCGGCCGTACTCGTGGCCTACTGCAGCGGCGATCTCCCCGAGGTTGCCGGGATCGATGCGTTCGATGACGCGGACCAGGAGTTCCGACAGCAGGTCGTAGCGGCGGGCAGGGAAATGGAGCTCGATTTCCTTGGCGGTAGCGGTGTAGCACTTGGCAGGCCGCCCGGCCCCCGGGCCGGTCTTCCCATCAGGCCGGCGCCTCGTCACTTCGAGGTACCCGTCATCGGCTAGACGGTCGAGATGGTGCCTGGCCACGTTCGGATGAATCGAAAACAGGACGGCGATCTGTGAGGCCGTGGCCGGCTCCGGGGCCTCTCGGACCGCGATATAGATGCCGCGCCTGGTTGGATCGCCCAGGGCAGAGGTGAGATCGCCGATCGACTGTGAGAGTGCCTGTGTGTCCATCCGACTGGATTCCTTTGCCTGGGCGCTCACTATAGTTTCGCCTTCCTTCTAAACACTACGTCGTTAGGGAATTCACATGGCCGATCACGATGCCCTCCGCGCCGCAGTCGGCGCTCTCGAAGATCCACTTCTGCACCGTTCGCTCGAATCACTGGGCATGCTGCGCACGGTGGCGGTGGGCGCCCTCGGCAAAGCGCGCATCGAGGTGGTGCTGACCGTTCCGAATCACCCGTTCCAGGAGCAACTCGTCGAACAAGTCACCGCCGCTGCGGTGGATGCAGGCGCCAAGTCGGCAACTGTGGACTTCACCCTGATGACCGATGAGGAACGGGCAACCCTCATGCAACGCCTGCGCCCGAACCGTGACATGGTCGGAGGGCCCGGTTCGAAGACCCGCATTATCGGCATCTCGTCTGGCAAAGGAGGCGTCGGCAAGTCCTCCGTCACCAGCAACCTGGCAGTGGCGTTGACCAGGATGGGCCACTCGGTAGGAGTGATCGATGCCGACGTCTGGGGCTTCTCGGTTCCGAAGATGATGGGTGCCGACTATTCGCCCATCGTGATCGATGAATCGATGATTGCGCCTGAGACTCATGGTGTGAAAGTCATGTCGATGGACTACTTCGTCGCCGAAGATCAGGCCGTCATCTGGCGCGGGCCGATGCTGCACAAGGCGATGGAACAATTCCTCGTCGATGTCTTCTGGGACGATCCCGACTTCCTGTTGATCGACATGCCTCCCGGCACCGGGGACATCGCCATTTCGCTCAGCCAGTTCCTCCCCAGGGCCCAGGTGCTCGTCGTGACCACTCCGCAACCGGCTGCGCAACGTGTCGCCAAACGAGCCGCACTGATGGCGGAGAAGGTCAATCAGGAGGTGCTCGGCGTGATCGAGAACATGTCCTGGTTCACGGGAGACGACGGAAAGCGCTACTACCTCTTTGGAGAGGGTGGTGGCGGTGCTTTGGCCGAAGAGATCGGCTCGGAACTCCTCGGGCAGATTCCGCTGGTTCCGGCGATGCGGGAGGGTGCGGATGTCGGGCGGCCCGTCGTCGTAGCCGATCCGGGTGGGGAAGCCGACCTGGCTTTCCAGAAGCTCGCCGAAGCTGTCGTCGCTCGCAGGCCGCGGATTCGAACCCATCCGGAACTGGTGATCAAGTAACACGAGGTTCTGAGTCCTAGGTCATGGGTTTGTGGCGTTCCAATCACGTCGCCCATATGAGGATCTTCCTGAGGCTCTCGAAGTGATGCCTTCTCTCTGGCGTGCATCCCTGTTCGCGCTAGTGGTCCGTCGCGGATTTGGTGACTTGGTCTCCTGCCGGACGATCCCCGCTGTGGCAGGGTTCGTGGCACTGCCTACCCCGGTCATCAAATAGCAGACAGACCACTAGAACCTAAGACCCATAACTTGGAACCGTCTTCGGATTATTCAACCGTCGCCGGCGGTTTGAGTCGGTAGCCTCTGCCGATGGACATTCGATCGATCAAACCCGACGAGTTCCGTGCCTTTGCCAGCGTATGGGAACGGACCTTCAATTTCGACGGGAAGGACGAGGAACTCGAACTCGAGGCGAAGGTGCACGAGTTCGACCGCAGCATCGTCGTCGTGGAAGATGGGGACTTCGTCGGTACAGGCGGAGCCTTCAGTTTCGACCTGACGGTGCCCGGCGGTTCCGTCCCGGCCGCCGGGCTCACCGCTATCGCAGTTCTGCCTACCCATCGGCGGAAGGGTGTCCTCACCTCGATGATGCGCTACCACTTCGCCGACGTTCAAGCGCGAGAGGAGCCGCTGGCGCTGCTGCGAGCGTCAGAGAGCGTCATCTACGGCCGGTTGGGCTACGGCATTTCCACCCACGAGGCAAGCTGGGAGATCGCGAAGCGTGACGCCGCCTTCGAGCCGGGCACAGGGACGCCGGGCACCGTGTCGCTGGTCGGTACCGACCGGGCTCGCCGCATACTGCCGGACCTGTACGCCGAAGCTGCTCTCACCACACCGGGATTCCTCTCGCGACGAGAGGCGGTCTGGGATCACATGTTCGCCGACCTCGAGTCCTGGCGTGGCGGATTCACGGCCAATCGGTTCGCGATCTACGAAGAAGAAGGGACGGCGTTGGGTTACCTTCGCTATCGGGCCAAAGAGACGTGGGAGCACAACCTTCCTAAAAACGAGATCCTCGCCTCTGAGCTCATTGCCCTCACTCCGATGGCGGAGGCGGCCCTCTGGCAGTTCGTCTTCTCGATGGACCTCGTCGAGAAGATTCGTACCCAGAATCGTCCCATTCAGGAGCTTCTCTCGGTGCTCCTCTCGGACAGCAGGCGATTGTCCAGCCGTCGGGTCGATGGGCTTTGGGCCCGGTTGATGGATGTCCCGGCCGCTTTGTCTGCCAGACGCTATCGGACGGAAGGCCGTCTTGTGATCGAAGTCGACGATCGATTTCTCCCCGAGCAGGGTGGTCGGTTCTCACTCGAGGGCGGTCCGGACGGAGCCGAATGCAGAAGATCCACCGACGATGCCGACCTCGTCGTCGACGCCGGTGTTCTGGGGAGCCGGTATCTGGGCGGAGGCAGCTTCTCGTTGTATCAGCAGGCCGGGCGGGTGCACGGATCGCCGGAAGCGGTGCGGCGCGCCGACACCATGTTCTCCTGGCACGTCGAGCCGTGGTGCCCCCACTACTTCTGAGGTCAAACCCGTTTTCGCGCGGGAATCGCACCGTATATGGGGTGAACCCCGCGCGAAAACGCAGGGTTGGGCGACGGTGGCTTGCTAGGCGAGGGCGTCTGGGCCTCGGCCGGCTGGGAGGCGCACACTGAAGGTGCTCAGCCCATCTGAGTAGTCGTAACTCAAGTCGCCGCCCATGAGTACTGCGAGTTGTCGAGACACGCTGAGACCGAGGCCAACCGACGCCGGTTGTGAGGGAGTATCGTGAGCCCGGTAGTACGGATCAAAGATCCTCTGGCGATCCTCCAACGCGATACCGGCTCCGTCATCGGTGACGTTGATCACCGCCCTACCGCCCCCGTTGTGGGCATGGATGCGCACGCTCGGTCCGCCGTAGCGGAGGGCATTGCTAACGAGGTTGCGAATTATCTGACGGAAGCGTCCCGGGTCTGCCCACGCGCTTACCGAAGTGATGTCGAACTGAATCCGATCGGTCAGATCCGGTGGGACTGTCTTGATTGCCGCCTCGACCTCTTCGGAAACCTGGATGACGGTCGGGCTGATCGTGATTGTCCCTATGTCGGCGCGAGCGGCGACAAGGAGGTCCTGCACGATCGCGGAAACCTCGGTCGCCTGATCGGCGATGAGCCTGATCAGATCCTCGAGTTCCTCCCCATCGAACATCTTCCAGCTGTCCCGCAATTCCTGGGCGAGGCCGACGACGGCCGTCAGCGGAGTCCGCAACTCATGACTGACGGAGGCGACGAATTCGTCCTTCGTTTGGACGAGGTCTTTCAGTTGCCGGGTTGCTTCGACCTGTTCCGACACGTCGCGCAGCACCGCCGAGAATCGGGCGAAGCTGCCATCGTCAGCGAGGTGGGCAAGGCCGACTGCTGAAACCGGGAGCCCCGAGCCGTCTGGTGCAATGAGATCGAATTCACCCGTCCAGGCCTCGCCTTCTTTGAGGGTAGGGATGATGTCCTCGATAAGGAGGCGCATGGTCGCACGATCGAGGGCCTGCGAAACGTGGAGGTACGGTGGTTCCATTGACTCGTCGATCGAGAAGTGGCGGCGGGCGGCCGAGTTGGCGTATGTGACCCAGCCGCTCGGGTCGAGGACTACCACAATGTCGGGGGTCGCCTCGATGATCCGGGTGAGGCGATTGCGTGCCTGCTCTGCCGTCTTCTGGGCAGAGACATCGATGATGGCGCCCTCGTAGTACAGGGTGTTGCCGTCAGAGTCGCGGACGATCCTGGCGGTGTCCTGCCCCCAGAAGACCTTGCCGTCTTTGCGCCGGAGTTGGGCCTCGAACCCGACAACGGTTCCGTCTCGATTGATCGCCGTCTTCCATCCGAGACGGACGCTCGGGTCTAAATACATTTCATGCGATGCCAGATTCACGAGAGATTCGCGTGCTTCGAATCCCATCAACTCAACGAGTGCGGGATTCGCATCGAGTACCTCGCCATCCGGCGTGCTCCTGTACATGGCGACCGGTATTCGCTCGAAGAGGTTCCTGTACCTCTGCTCGCTAGTCCGCAACGCCTCCGCAGCGGCCGTCGCTTCGGTCATGTCGACCACATGGGAATACACATAGTCGGGTGCCCCGTCCTGGTCCCGCAGGAGCGTCACCGACACGATGGCGGTGAGTTGTCTTCCCCCAGCACCGACATACCGTTTGAGCAACACGAACGAGTCGTCGCCCACCCCGCGGAGCATGTCTGCTTCGGCTTGCTCGCTGTCAGGGAGATCATCCGGATGGGTGATGTCTCTCCAGTTCATCGTGAGGAACTCTTCCTCGGAGTAACCGAAGAGTTCGCATTGTGCTCTGTTGACTCTGAGGTAGTTGCCGTCGACGTCGACGACCGCCATTCCGGTGACCGAACTGTCGAACGCCGTATTGAACAGTTGCTCGGTGTCCCGGAGGGCTTCTCTTGCAGAGACGTCTCGCATTACGACTTGGACCGCCGGTCGCCCATCGAGGTCGGTAGGGATGCCGACTGCTTCTGTGATCTGTTCGGAACCATCGGTCCTGAGAAGGTGGATTCGGGCCAGGTCGGTCGTCCGTCCCTCCGCCACCAGATGCATCCGTTCGATTTCAGCCGTCCGGTCCTTTGGTGCGATATGGTCGAGGTACGGCATTCCAATCCCGGCCGACGGAGTCCGGTACCCGAGCATCGCGGCGGCGGCCTCGTTGACGTACCTCAGGGAGCCGCCCTGATGAATCAGGATCCCGTCCGGTGATGCCTCGACCAGGGTGCGGTATCGCTGTGCCGACTTCGCCAACTGCGTACTCGACTTCTCGAGCAATCGCCCGACTCGCAGGAATACTGTGGCGGCGGCCATCGCCAGGATCAGCAGCGCGAACGTAGAGACGGCGACTTCAGACAAGGGAACGGGTCCGCTTGCCCAGTACATCGGGAAGATCGAGTCGGATCCCGCGATGTGGAGCGGAATTCGCATCGCAACCAGGAGCATCCCCGTCAGGGTTGTGAATATCGCCATGCGGAACGGGAGAATGAAGGCGGACAACGAGACGATTACGATCGGAATCAGGTCGACGACGGTGCCGGACCCGAGCATCCACCAGAGGGACAGCGCAACCACATGGTCGATCAACAGCCCGGCGATGAGCCGCCGATGAGGATTGCTGAAACCGCTTCCGGCTGCGAACCCGGCGGCCGCCAGAAGTGTGGCAAACGTCCAGATCGGCTCGCGCGTGCCGATCGCACCAATGGCCGTGAAGGAGGCGGCGGCGCCATAGCCGTGCCGTCGCAGTCTCGACATGCCGGCTGCGATACGCTCGAAGTCGGGTGGACTCCCTGCCGCGGTCCGTTCTCGCATCACCCTTGAGGATCGGCAGTAGTGAGTCGCGGCTTTACGGTTCTATTCAGCTCGAAACGGTGGCCGGGGCGCGAAGTTCAGCGCAGCTTCATAGGTGATACTGTCCCGTCATGGCCAAGCTTCACGGTGGGCACATCATTGCCCGCGCACTCAAAAACGAAGGCGTCGACACGCTCTTCACTCTCACCGGTGGGCACATCGTCCCGATTCTCGATGGTTGCGTTCAGGAGGGCATCCGAATCGTCGATCTGCGGCACGAGCAGGCGGTTGCTCATGCCGCCGAGGCCTACGGCCGGTTGACCGGGAAGCTGGGCGTTGCAGCCGTCACCGCCGGTCCGGGCGTGACCGACGCAATGACCGGAATCGCCAACGCCTACTTCGCCGATTCGTCGATGCTCTTGTTGGGTGGGCGGCATCTGGTCCGTCAGGAACTCATGGGGGGCCTCCAGGAGATGGATCATCCCCGGATGTTCCACTCGATCACGAAGTGGGCCGGAACTGCTTGGCAAACCGAACGGCTGGGCGACTACATCGCCACGGCCGCCAGGGCAGCCTTCTCCGGCCGTGGAGGCCCGGTGTTTCTGGACGTGCCGATGGACGTGCAGTTCGATGTTGTTGATGAGGATTCGATTGTCTGGCCTCATCAGTATCGGGCGAATCAGGTGCAGGGTGCGGTTGCCTCTGTGGTCGATGAGATCGTCGACGCCTTGACCGGAGCGGACCGTCCGATGATCTTCGCCGGATCCGGTTTCCGGGGGGCTGCGAATGAGCTCGCCATCATCGCCGAGGCGCTGGAGGCTCCGACCTACCTGAACTCGCGCGCACGGGGGTCGCTCGCCAACGGTCACCGGCTGCTCGGCAACTACGCCCGGTCGGCAGCCTTCGCAGGCGCTGATACCGTCCTGGCGCTGGGCGTCGATTGGGACTTCCGCACCGGCTACGGCCGGAAAATCGCCCCCGATGCCACGGTGATCCAGATCGACGCCGATTCGACCAAGATCGGTTGGAACCGTCCGGTTCAGCTTGGGGTCGTGGCCGACCCGGCTGAAGTCGTTCGTCAGCTTGCAGCCCGGTCCGCTCAGTTCACGGTCTCCAACGGGCGGGCCTGGACGGGGGAGATCCTGGCCATGGAGGCCGCCGGTAGGGCTTCGGCAGAGAGCGAAGCGGCAGTGGATAGCTCACCCGTGCAACCGCAGCGATTTGGCAGAGACGTCGCGGCCTTCTTCGGTCCTGACGCCATCGTTGCCGTAGATGGGGGCGATATCGTCTCGACGACCGCCCGCTGGCTCGAGGTCTCACAACAAGGTCACGTGCTCGATCCCGGTCCGTTCGGAACCCTCGGTACCGGCGCCCCGTTTGCCATCGCCGCCAAGGTTGCCTTTCCCGACAAGCTGGTCGGCATTGTCTACGGCGATGGGGCGTTTGCCTTCAACGGCATGGAGTACGACTCGATGGTGCGCCTCGGACTGCCCATTGTCGGCGTGGTCGGAAACGATGGTGTTTGGAACAACATCAAGACCTTCCATCGCTCGTTCTATCCAGATCGAATGGTGGCCACCGACCTGGGGGTTCGTCCGTACCATGCGATGGTCGAGGGATTGGGTGGCTACGGCGAGTTCGTTGATGACGCGACGCAGATCATTCCAGCCCTCGAGCGAGCGGTTGCGAGCGGCAAACCGGCCCTCGTGAACGTCCACATTGCCGAGACAATGCGGATGAGTTCAAACTATTCGCAATAGCGCGGCCCAGTGGTTCTTCCCAGTCGCCGTGAATCGTAGAACGCGGTTCTAGGTTCTAGGTTCTGGGTACTAGGTGGCAAGGCCGTGGAACTCGACGTCCATCTTGTCCACTTCTTCCGACGTGACGACTGCGCCGGCCACTGTTCCGTTTCCGTCGAAGAACGGCGCGCAATAGGTGCGGGTGAACGCGACCCGTCCGTCGAGACGACTGATACGAAGGAAGAACGGACCGGTCCCTCGTCCGGAGCGGATGGCGGCGACGACCGGAGCGTTCTCGAGGGTCAGCGGGGTGCCGTCGGCGAACGAAACCTCAAAGAGATCCTGTGTCTCCTGGAGGGCCGTCGGTCGGCTGCCGTCCTCGGCGATTGCCAGCAGGTCGCGTTCGCGCTGGTTCCAGTAGACGAGGCTCGGGGGATCACCTACGAACACCGAGATCGCGATGGGGAGGGCCTCCATCACCGACTCCCTGACCGATCTTTCGAACGCGACCTCATGGGCGAGATTTGAACGATCGACGGCAATCGCTGCGATCGTTCCCAGGGCTGCGGCAACCTCGTTCCCAGTGTTGGGCATGAGGTGCCCGTCGGCCCACCCGAGCGCAAGGACCCCGGCTACGACTCCGTCGAGCACGACAGGGACGACCAGTGCCGATTCGGCACCAAGGACACCCGCCCACAGGTCGAAACCGCTTTCGCCAAGGGATTCGATCTGTAGCGGCTGCTGCCCGGATATGACACGGTCGAGCAGCTCATCCCCGGAGGGGATCAGTACCCCTTCCAGAGAAGCGAAGTCACCCAGACCCCGGAACCGTCCTTGCCCGTCCGGCACCATCAGAACTGCGCTCGTGGCGCCGAGGATTTTCGCGTAGATGCCTTGCAGGCCGGCGACGGATTGGTCGAGAGACGATTCGGCGAGGGCGGCTGCTACGTCGACGAGGAGTCCGGCGCGCGGCGTGGTGGCCACCGACAGCTCTGGTCGACGTTCTGCAGAAGTGGAGCTTTTGACCCGGGCGGTCGGGAGGGTCAGGGTGAAGGTAGCGCCGCCACGGCGTGCCTTGTCCAGAACCAGATCACCTTGCATGGACCTGGCCAGATCCCGGCTCAAGGAGAGACCAAGGCCGAGTCCTTTGCTCGAATGTATCCGGGTGTCGAAGATGTCTGCGGCCATCGCAACCGGAACGCCGGGCCCCTCATCGCTCACCGAAATGGAGGTGACCGCATCGTCGGATGCCACAACTATCTCGACCGCGCCTTGCGGTGCATAGCGGTGTACATTCTGGATGAGGTTGGTGATGATCTGGAGCACGAGCGCCGGGTCTCCCACGGCCCCGATCCCGACCGCCACTGCTATGTGCGTTCGCCGATGCACGTCTCCCTGCCGCTCCAGGGCCCGCGTGATGATCGGTCGCAGATCGATGGCCTCCGTGGACGGTACGAGCGTCGCCCGTTGCAGCCGGGCATACGAGAGGAGGTTGTCGATCAAATGCTGCATTTGATCCGCTTCGCGACGGGCGAGGGTCAGAAGCTCGGCGCTTTCGCCGTCGTCTAACGGCAAAGCCGGATCGAGTACGACGTCGAGCATGCCAATGACCGAGGTGAGCGGTGTGCGCAACTCGTGTGAGACGCGCGAGATCAACTCAACGTCGCGAGCGGTCGTTTCGGATTCGGGTGTTGCAGGTTCGGTCATGGGGTTCCCTGGCCTATGTCGGCACTCGGTGAGCTCTACTTGAGGTTCACAGGGCGATCAGCGCGACGATCCCGACGGCGAAACAGTAGATGGCGAAAGGCCGAAGACCGAAACGGGTCAGCAAGCGGAGGAGCAGCGCGATCGCCATGTAGCCCGACAGCGCCGCTATAACCATTCCGACCCATACTTCGGCTCCGATCCCTCCGTTACCCGCCAGTTCCAGGCCTTGCTGGGCTCCCGCCCCTGCGATGGCCGGTATTGCCAGCAGGAACGAGAAACGGGCGGCCTCGGAGCGTTCGAGGTTTCGAGTCATCCCGGCGGTGATGGTCATTCCCGAGCGGGATATGCCCGGGACGAGGGCAATGGCTTGAGCGACGCCGATCAGGAACCCGTCGCGCATAGGCAGTCGTTCCAACGACAGACGGCCGCTCATGAACAGTCCGGAGAAGAACAAGACAACGCCCGTGACGAGCAACGCCAGTGCCACGGCGGTTGGGTCTTCCTGCAGCGATCCGATTTGGTCCTCAACGAATACCCCGATCACTGCAGGCACGGTTCCTAGCGCCAGCAATCCCAGAACTCGTCTGGCACCTGGGTCACGGTTGAAACGCGTGAGCTTGAGGAGGTCTCTGCGGTAGTACGCAACTACGGCGGTCAGCGTCCCGAGGTGCAGCACGGCCGAAGTCGCCAGATCTGGTTGATCGATCCCCAAAAAGGCGGGCACGAGAACTAGGTGGCCGCTCGATGAGATGGGGAGGAACTCGGTCAGGCCCTGAACGAGGCCCCAGACGATTGCTTGGAACACGGGGACGGAGCCTAGCCTCCGGAGCCACGCCGCCGATCACCAGTCAACCACGAGAACGCTCACCCCGGCCCGGGCCAGCGAGGTCGCCACCGTCGCAGCCTGATCCGAGGGCACTGCGACCAGCGCCGTGTTCTCAGACCAACCACCCGGTGCCTCGGGTGACACGAGACCGATAACCACCCCCGGGACGACGATGCCGGCATCGGCCTCGATTGCCAGACGTAGTTCCGTACCGGGGATCACGCCCGAGGGGACCCCCATCTCAAGGGCCCACCACCCGTCGGGGACGCCGCTTCGGTCGGTCAGTAGGGCCGGTGTAACGGGATCTCCGGCAGGGATGGATGTCAGAGTGAACCCGACGAGGTTCACTTCCGGAAGAAACCCGGCTGGCACCGCCCTGTACTCGACCATTTCCGGCTGAATCGCCGCACCTGCCTCGATGTCGGCAACGGCGAACGGGCGGAGTTCGGTGGGGGTGCCGCGGAGATCCATCCACAACGCGCCCGCTACCACGAGCGCGGACGCGGCCCAGCGGAAATAGGGAGGGCGACGGAACCAGTACACGGACGAACGTACCGCGCCCGGCGGACGATTGGAAGGGGGATGGCTTTTTGAGGTTCTGGGTTGTAGGTTTTGGGTTTTGCCCCCCTTGCCCCTTTGGGGCACTCCCCCCACTGCGTGGTGTCTTGTCGCGGTCTGAGTCGACACGTGGCCACTCAGAAACGTCCTCCACCAGCGTCAGCTGGGGGAGGTGGCCTGCTGCCGATGCAGCAGGGCGGAGGGGGCATGGCCGAACACCTGTCGGACCGGGACCGGACCTGCAGGACACCCCCTCAGTCCGGCTTCGCCGGACAGCTTCCCCGCAAGCGGGAGAGCACGCGGTAGTGGGATGACCGCCGCTGAGACGGCGGGGCCTGTCGCGCAAACCAACACACTTCGTGGGGGGAGAACGCGCGCTGCCTTGGTTTTCCTCGTTGCCGCTTGGGGGAGAAGCGTCGTTCGATAGAACACGACCGTGTTGTTGCGTTTCTCCCCTGCGTGAGCGGGGGAGATGCCGAGTCTGCGAGGCAGAGGGGGCGACTGGCTGGTTCTGAGTTCGGCCCCCTCGCCCCTTCGGGGCACTCCCCCCACTGCGTGGGGGGAGAACGCGTTTCCGTCAGCTGCCAGCCGGACTCCAGTTGCGGACGTGGTCGGGGAGCGGGGTCTGGTCTACCGGTTCTAATTGGCCACGCTCGAGTGCCACCGGAATCAGACCGGCCCAATGCGGTAGGGCCATGTCTTCAGCGTCGTCGACCGGCGGGCCGGTGCGTTGTTTGGCCGACGCTTCCTCGATGTCGATCGCTACGACCGCGGTTGCTTTGGATTCCTTCTCGTTCGGGCGACGCGCTCCCTCCCACCTTCCGGCCACAAGGTGGTCGACGATCGCTCGAAAAGCGGCCGTCTTCTCGTCGGCGTCGGTCACGGCTCTGGCGGTTCCGAACACGACAGCAGACCGGTAGTTCATCGAATGGTGAAAGTGGGACTTGGCCAGCACGATCGCGTCCACCAGAGTCGCCGTCACAGACACCTGGCTGCCGGCGGCGAGAGTGCGGAGCATCCGGCTGGCCGGGGAACCGTGGAGGTAGAGCGTCTCGCCGATCCTTGCATGGATGGTCGGGATGACGACGGGGCGGCCCCCTTCGTCGAGGAAGCCAACGTGGCAGATGAGTGCCTCGTCGAAAATTGCGTTGATGACGGCCGGGTCGTAGGAACCCCGATCCGGCAGCCGGCGGATCTCGCTTCGGGCAGATGACGCCGTCACTGTGTGATCCTCAATGCACGGTCACCCGCCGCAGAACAGAAGTACATCAGTCGTCGCTGCTGCTCTTGCTGCTCTGACTGCTGCCGGTGCTGCTGCCTTTGTCTTTCGCGTCTGAGCTACTGCTCTCCGCGCTAGAACTAGGGCCGCTGCTCGTCGCGCTCCGCTTGCTGCTGCTGCTTCTCGATGACCGGGAGTCGGTGACGTAGAAGCCGGATCCTTTGAAGATCAGACCGGCCGGATGGAACACCTTCTGCAGGTCGCCCCCGCACGTCTTGTGCTTCTTGAGCGGTTTGTCTGAGAACGACTGCATGACTTCCAGTCGCTCACCGCACTTCTTGCAGGCGTATTCGTAGGTTGGCATGTCGGTCCTCGAAGGGGGATTGGGCACGGCATGATATCAACTGGCCCGACGCATGAGTCATCGAGGGGCGTGAGCCGCCCGCGCTTCTAGACTCCCCTCTATGAGTTTCCCCATCGTTGCGGCCATGCTGGCTGCCTATGTCATCGGAAGCCTCGATTTCGCCGTGGTGGTTGCCCGGGCGCGCGGTGTCGATATTTACGAGGTGGGGAGTGGCAATCCGGGTACTTCCAACGTACTCCGAACGATGGGCAAGGGCGCGGCGGCTGCGACGATGATGGGTGACGTCTTGAAGGGCGTCATCGCGGCCGCGATCGGGTTCTCGGCGGCCGGCGGGTGGGGAGCGGCGGCTGCCGGTTTCTTCGCCGTCGTAGGTCACTGCTTTCCGCTGTTCCATCAGTTCAAGGGAGGCAAAGGAGTAGCTACGGCGGCCGGGGTTTTATTGTGGATCGTTCCGCGCTCCGCCCTGGTCCTCATCGCCGTCTGGGCCATAATCGTTGCAGTTACCAGGGTGGCTTCCATCGGGTCCCTTTCTGTATTGGTGCTGGCAATCCCCTTCGCCTGGTATGAGGGTGTGGAGTGGCCCGGCTTGTTGTGGTTGCTGGCCGCGGTTTCTCTGGTTGCGTATCGCCACAAAGGAAATATCGGCCGGCTGTTCGGGTCCGGCGAGCGGAAGGTGATGTCATGATGCAGGTCGAGGTAGCGGTCGTCCCGGCCGCCGGACTGGGAACACGCATGCGCCCGGCCACCAGAGCTATTCCCAAAGCCCTGTTGCCGGTCGTCGACCGCCCGGCCGTCCAGCACGTGGCTGAAGAGGCGGTCCGGGCGGGAGTACGGGAGGTGGTGTTCATCGTTGATCTCGGGGTGGGATCGCTGATCAGGCAGCACTTCACGAACGGGGAAACCCTGGAGGGTCTAGAGGATCTCGAGATACGAATCGCGGTACAGGAGGAACCCCACGGATTGGGCCATGCGGTCCTGACCGCTCGCGAAATCATCGGCGATCGACCCTTCTTCTGTCTGCTGGCCGACAACATTGTGCGGCCGGGTGCCGACGTTCTGCCATCTCTGGTGGCAGCCTCCGACGGTGGTTCGGTTGTTTCGTTGCGCGAGGTGGGACCCCACATGTTGGATCGATACGGTGTCGCAGTGCCGGGCGACCGGCGTGGAGCAGAATTAGATGTGATCGGCGCGGTCGAGAAACCCGGCATCGAGCACGCTCCATCGAACCTGGGCCTGGTGGGCCGGTATCTGTTCACCTCCGACATCATCGATGCGCTCGCCGGACTCGACCCGGGGCACGGTGGCGAGATCCAACTGACGGACGCCATCGACCTGGTTGCCAGGCAAGGGAAATGCCGGGGTGTGGTGGGAGAGCACGACCTGCTGGACATCGGGATACCGCTCGGTCTGCTCGAGGCTGCGGTTGTACTCGGCCTGGCACGACCCGAGTTCAGGGACGACTTCACTGCCTTCCTGAGGTCGCTCGAGGAGTTGCGTTGAAGCTGTTGGCCGATGCGCAACGCCATGTGCTGAGTGCCGTCGGGCTCCTCGAAGCGATACAGGTCCCGATCGCGGAAGCGAACGGCCTGGTGCTCGCCGCTGACGTGCCGGCTCCCCACGATGTCCCACCCTTTGCCAACTCGGCAATGGACGGATATGCAGTTCTGGCCAACGAGACTGCGCAGGCCCCGGTCACTCTGAACGTGATTGAGGACGTCGCCGCCGGACATGTCGCTCATCGGACGGTCGTTCCCGGGACGGCCATCAAAATCATGACCGGTGCGCCGATGCCGGCCCGGGCGGATGCGGTGGTGCGGGTTGAGGACACTCATCAGGATGGTGCGGCGGTTCACATCAATCACGCTGTGGAGCAGGGCGAGAATGTGCGAGCCGCGGGCGGCGACCTGCTCGCCGGATCGGTCGTCTTCGAGGCGGGAACCAGACTGACGCCGCACCATCTCGGAGTGTTGACGTCGATCGGGGTTGGCAAGCCGTTGGTTCATCGGAGACCGGTAGTCGGGGTGCTTTCAACAGGTGATGAGGTGCTTTCGCCCGAGGCGTCACTGGAGCCCGGCAAGATCCATGATTCAAATCGCCCTCAGCTCCTGGCGCTTCTCGATGAACTCGGTGTCGATTCAATCGACCTCGGTATCGTCGGTGACGAAGCCGTCGCACTCCGGTCGACTCTCCAGCGGGGTGCGGCCGAGGCGGACGTGCTCTTCACGTCCGGCGGCGTGTCGATGGGGGAGTACGACGTGGTCAAGGCGGTCCTATCCGAGACCGGTGACGTGGCGGTGTGGCGGGTCGCCATCCAGCCGGCCAAACCGTTCGCCTTCGGTCACGTCTCCGGAACGCCGCTCTTTGGTTTGCCGGGTAATCCTGTTTCGGTGGTCGTCGGCTTTGAACAGTTCGCCCGTCCCGCTCTCCTCAAGATGATGGGAGCCCGGAAGCTGTTTCGTCCGCGTATCCCGGCGACCCTCGCCGTCGACGTCGACACCGATCCGGCCAAGACAGTCTTCTTGCGGATGGTGGCGGAGCTCGAAGGAGACGAGTGGCTGGCAAGGCCGGCCGGCGGGCAATCGTCGAATCAGCTCACCGCGCTGGCGCGGGCGAACGCCTTCGGAGTGGTTCCGGTTGGCACAGCCGGCCTAGCTGCCGGGAGTCGGATTGTCTTGGAGATGTTCCGCTGGCCCGAATCCCGTACCGAGCAGGAGGTGCTGAATGGCGGATGATCTGACCCATCTCGACGGAGAGGGACGGGCGCGCATGGTCGACGTTGGCGGCAAGGAACCGACCCGCCGCGTAGCCGTCGCCGAGTCGGTGGTTGAGATGACAGCCGAAACCAGAGACTTGATGTTCGGGAGTGGTCTGCCGAAAGGAGATGCCGTGGCTGTGGCCCGGGTCGCCGGGCTCATGGCCGCCAAGCGCACAGCTGAGTTGATTCCGCTCTGTCATCCGCTGCGGATCTCACATGCGACTGTCGACATCGAGCCGGTGGACATCGGAGCGCGCGCCCTTGCTCGTGTAGAGACCGTCGATCGAACCGGAGTGGAGATGGAGGCCATGGTCGCCGCCTCGGTCACGGCCTTGACTATCTACGACATGGTCAAAGGCGTGGAACGGGGGGCGGCCATCACCGCAACCCGATTGTTGCACAAATCCGGAGGAAAGAGCGGCGAGTGGAACCGATGAAGGCGGTGGTCCTGACGGTCAGCGACCGGGTGAGCGCCGGATCGGCCGTCGACGAATCCGGGCCGGCAGCTGCCGCCCGACTAGAACGGCTCGGATTCACAACAACGGTCGAGGTCGTTCCCGACGGTATCGACCCGGTGGAGCGCTTCCTCAAGGCGGCAGTCGACAATGGAGTCCCTCTGGTGGTGACCACCGGAGGCACCGGTTTTGCTCCCAGAGACCTGACGCCGGAGGCGACCCGGCGGGTGATCGAGCGCCCGGCGCCGGGACTCGTTGAGGCGATGCGAAGCGCCACTTTTGGATCGAACCCTCACGGGATGCTGTCGAGGGGAGAAGCAGGGATCAGAGGTGGGACGCTGATCGTCAACCTCCCCGGTTCGGTGCGCGGCGTCGAAGAGTCCCTCGATGTGATCGGGCCGGCGTTGCGCCACGGCGTGGAGCTCCTGCGCTCCGAAGAGACGAGTCACTAGAGGAGGTACTGGGTACCCGGTTCCGGGTACTTGGACCGTCCCCCCCGCCTGAGTGACCGGGTGGTCTCAATACCCAGTAACTTCTGGTCCGTTTGTCGTCGCCTTTCGATCTCGCTACTCTCCGCGTCGACTGAGCGGAGAAGAACCTTTATGGCATGGGCCGTCGTTCTCGTCGTCATAGCCGTCTGGGGAGCATTCCTCCTTCCGGAGGTCATCGGCTCTCGGAAGAGCGCGCCTCTGACGACGACGCAAGAATTCAATCGCTGGACCACTCGCATGGCCAATGCTCAGCGCCCCAATGGTCCTGCGCAGATTGCGCGCAACCGGGTTCTGGCGCGTCGCCGTCGCACACTCATCCTGCTTTTTGCAGCTGCCGTCATAAGCCTGTTGGTCGCAGTCTTGATGTCGGCTCCTGCCATGCTCATCACCCACATCGTTATCGACGGCGGTGTGGCCTGGTATCTGGCCATGCTCGTCCAACTCAGGCACCGTCGGGAGGCGCTGACGCAAGTCACTGCCGTTCGTCCCGTGAGTGATGGGGTGCAAGAGATGCCGACTGCCCCGGAAATCCACGTCCTGGCCTCCAGCTAGCTCGTAGCCGATGTCTGTTCCCGGAATCGATGAGGTCGAATCCGCCGCTCGCACCGAACTCGACGGGAAATTCGCTGCTCGCGAGGTCGCACTCACGACCAGTCGAACCCTGATCAGAACCTCTGCGAATGCGATTCGTGCTCTGCATCGAGGTGAAATCGAACGAGCGGAGGATCTGATGGAACAGGGCTCGGCCCTGCTCGATGAAGCCCGGCTGGCCTGCAGGGACAATCCCGACGTTCTCCACGCCGGGTTCGTATCTGATGCGGCCAAGGAATACGCAGAGGCCCGCCTTACCGCCGCGTTGTCCTCGGGTCGGCGACTACCCCTGCCCGCCGAGATCGGTGTTGAAGCCGCCCCATACCTCAACGGACTCGGTGAGGCAGTTGGGGAACTGCGACGAAGGCTTCTCGACCTGCTTCGGAAAGGCGAGCTCGAACAGGCAGAAGAAACGCTCGTGGCAATGGTCGAAGTGCTCGATTTGCTGGCTTCTCTCGATTATCCCGATGGGATGACGGGCGGGCTTCGCCGGACCACCGACGTGGCGCGGGCTTTGATTGAACGCAGTCGGGCCGACCTGACGACAACCGTCGTGCAAGAGCGGCTTCGGGCAGATCTCCAGCGCCACCTCGGGTCGTGACCGGCTTGGCTCACGATTGGTGTGGAGTATCATGCGCCACCCATTTGGGGGTGTAGCTCAGCCCGGCAGAGCGCTTCCCTCGCACGGAAGAAGTCAGGGGTTCAAATCCCCTCACCTCCACCCATAGAATACCCCTGGTCAACGGGGGTTTTCTTGCGTCCTGGGATGGATTTCTGAGACGCCAAAAGAGGGCTCTGTCAACATCCTGTCAACAGGAAGTAAAAGGAAGCCTGCATCGAGGCGCTCGGCGGCTGCCTCATCGAGGCCCTCGAAGAGGTGTCCGTAAGTGTCGAGGGTGGTCCTGATCGAGGCATGTCCGAGGCGCTGCTGGATCACTTTCGGGTGTTCTCCTTGAGCGATCAGGAGGGCGACATGCGTGTGCCGGAGATCGTGGAAGCGACACGGCTCTCCCACCGAGGCACGCACCGCGGGCAGCCAGAAGCGTTCACGAAACGTGGTTCTGCGAAGGGGGCCTCCGTCGGGCGCCTGGAACACGAGATCCGATTGGTGTGCAGGTCGGCCAGCCAGGTGTTCGGCGAGGGACCCGACGAGGAAGCGGGGGAGGGTGATCGTGCGACGGCTGGCAGCGGTCTTTGGTTCGCCGAACACCATTCGTCCGGCGACCTCGCTGCAGGTCTCGGCGACGGTGACCGTTCGAGCCAATAGATTGAGACGTTCGACTCGCAAGCCGGCCAGTTCACCGAATCGCAGACCGGTGTAGGCGGCGGCCAGCACGAGGTTCTCGCCAACCGGCTCCCCACCGTTGAGCTGACTGACAACATCCGCCAGCAACACCCATGGGAACGCAAGGCCCTCAGCCAACTCCGAGACGGATCAGTAGACCAGGCGATCGAGGCGTACCGACAGCGGGGGAGGGTGATCATCGGACCAAACCGAGACGACACCATGGGGCGAGCAGTGGCGGATTGGTATCGCCATATCACAGCCAGCGGTGACCTCACCGCAGGGCTGCTCATCGGCTATGACAACGCCACCGTCACCGAACTCAACCAAAGGGCCCGCACCCACCTGACCGCATCCAACCGACTCAACGGACCCACCCTCGAAGCAGGGGAACAGCCCTTCCAAGCCGGGGACCGGATCCTCTGCCGCAATAACCAGAGCCGGCTCGGGGTACTCAACGGCGACCTCGGTACTGTTGTCTCCGTCGACCCCGACCACGGCACGCTCACCGTTCAGCTCGACCGTGACCCCGAAAAGAGAGACCTGCCCCTCTGGTATCTCGAGCAACGCCAAGTCGACTACGGCTACGCCCTCACGGGTCACAAAGCCCAAGGGGTCACCACCGACCGGACCTTCGTGATCGTCGACGGGACCACCTGTCGCCACCGGGTGAATACTGACCCTTTATCACCGCTCGAATTTTGACCCCCTCCTGGTCGGGTCCACCACTGATA